>JBMYRX010000033.1:0-23018 GCA_049602715.1 Paracoccaceae bacterium
AGTACCGGCCTGTCACGCCGGGGGTCGCGGGTTCGAGTCCCGTCAACCGCGCCATCACTACTAAGTAAGAGGGATGTTATGAACGCCTGGTCCTTTGAGAAAAGCGTGGAAGCATAGCACTGAAATCTTTTCCATTACCACCTTCGTTTTCAACAAATGATTCATACAGACTTTTTGCATGCTCGCCTAAGGGTGTATCTGCGTTTACATCTTCTGCTGCCTGTTGACTTAGTCTCAGATCTTTTAACATGAGGTCCGCTGAAAAACCTGGTTGATAGTTATTATCCGATGGGCTTTCAGGACCAACTCCTGGGGCAGGACAATAGGCATTCATTGACCAACTATATCCAGAAGACGTACTTACCACATCAAACATTTTATTTCTATCTAGACCTAATTTGTCTGCTAAAGAAAACGCTTCGCATGTGACAATCATTGTTGCACCCAAAATCATATTATTACAAATTTTTGCAGCTTGACCATTCCCAGAACTTCCGCAGTGGACTGCTTTCTGACCCATTATTGAAAAAAGAGGTTCAAGTTTTAAAAAAGTAATTTCAGATCCCCCAACCATAAAGGTTAAAGTTCCTGCTACTGCACCACCCACACCGCCAGATACAGGAGCATCAGCTGGTGAAATACCATGTTTTTCTGCTATTGAAGCAACAACTCGGGCTGATGCCACATCAATAGTAGAGCAATCTAGAAATATCGTACCACTAGACATTTCTGGAATTATTTGACTTGCTACTTTTTTAACAATTTCCCCGTCGGGAAGCATAGTTAGTACAACATCAACCGAATTAGCTAATTCAGTAAGGGATGAGACTTTCTTGATGCCAGGTGGACAAGAAGCAACTGTATCAAAACCATAAACTTCATATCCGGCGTTAGCTAAATTTTGTCCCATGGGACTGCCCATATTTCCTAATCCAATGACACCAATTTTCAAAATATATTCCTCCAGAGCTAATTATAATTTAATGGTTTTAACATCGTTTTCACTTTTTCACGAGGCACATTTCTTATATGATTATGTTGCCAATTAGGATTGCGATCTTTATCGATCACTTGTGCTCTAATCCCTTCAACGAAATCGCTACATTCAATTGCTCTATAGGTGAATCTGTACTCATATTCCAAACTATCTTTAATGGTTAGGTTTTCTTTTTTTCTAAGTATTTTTATTATTTCAAAAGTACATAAGACTGATAGTGGAGAGTTTTTTTCAATTAACTTTAATGTTTGAGTTGAAAACGTTGAATTTCTTTTTTCCAGGTTATCAATAATGGAACAAAGACTATCATTTGAAAATATAGAAGATATTTCCTTAAGTTTACTTCTTAGTTCACCCATTGGTGGATCTTTTATAAACTCATCTAATACAGAGATAGACCTACTTTTAATCAGTTTAGCTTTTACTTCTTTCCAATCACTTTGGGGAATAAAATAATCTGAAAATCCAGAAAAGACGGCATCATCAGCATCCATCCGGTATCCGGTAGTTGCTAGATATTCTCCAATACCGATAGGTGCTTTTGCCAAAATAAATGAGCCTCCAACATCTGGTATGAGCCCGATACCACATTCTGGCATAGCGATCTTACTGCTCTCAGAAACTATACGGTGACTAACATGACAACCCAACCCTACACCGCCGCCCATAGTAAACCCTTGCAAAAAACTAATTATTGGTTTTGGGTAGTTAGCAATTTTTTCGTTTAAACGGTATTCATCTAACCAAAAAGCTTGGCTATATGTATAGTTTTTTTTAAGTCCACTCTCATAAAGGTCAGCTATGTCTCCACCCGCACAAAACGCTCGTTCTCCGGCAGCTTCCAGAATAATGAAATCTATACTTTCAGTAACCCAGTGATCTAATGTCTGTTCAATTTTCCGGATCATTTCATAGGTTAATGCGTTAAGTGAATCGGGCCGATTTAACTTTATTAAGCCAACTTTATTAACAATCTCAATTTTTAATGTGTCCATGTTACTAAATCTTTGTTAGATTACGACTTATAATTAATCGCATTATCTCGTTTGTTCCCTCTAATATTTCATGGACTCTTAGATCCCTAACCAACTTTTCAATACCATATTCTGTTAAATACCCATAACCGCCGTGTAACTGTAGACATTGGTTGGCTATTCTTGATCCCGCTTCAGTTACAAATTTTTTTGCAATAGCACAAAAATGAGTAGCGTCTGAACTTTTCTGATCTAGTTTCCAGGCTGCTTGCCTTAGTAGAATTCGAGAGGCTTGGAGTTCAATTTCGATGTCAGCAATATTGAATTGTAAAGCCTGGAATTGATTGATTTTTTTTCCAAAAGCTTCGCGTTCTTCCATGTAAGTTAACGTCTTATTTAATGCATGCTGCGCAGCGCCTAATGAACATGCTGCAATATTAAGCCGACCACCATCTAAACCGGCCATAGCGTAATTAAACCCGTGGCCTTCTTCGCCGACAAGGTTACTTAATGGAACTTTACAAGCCTCCATATGAACTTGTCGTGTAGGTTGAGATCTCCAACCCATTTTTTGTTCCAAGGACCCAAAGCTTAAACCTTCAGTACCTTCTTCAATATAAATAGTTGAAATTCCGCGTGTTCCTAAATCCCCAGTTCTACACATAACCAGGTATGAGTCTGAATATCCCCCACCTGAAATAAAAGATTTTGTCCCATTTATACTATAATATTCATTGGTTTTTTTTGCATTTGTTTTTAAAGCTGATGCGTCTGATCCGGATGCCGGTTCTGTGAGGCAGTAAGAAATTACGTTTTTCATAGTCAAAGCATCAGGCAGAACTCTTTCGATAAGGTTTTTTGAGCCATATCTATCTATCATTGATGCGCACATGTTATGTATAGATAGGAACGCGGCTACAGAGGGGCACGCCATACTCAAAGCTTCAAAAACTAGTGTAGCGTCTAGCCTAGTAAGCCCAGAACCACCATTCTCTTCCGAAACATAAAGTCCACCGAAACCTAAAGATGCAATATCTCGCCACAAAGATTTAGGAATATTTTGGTTTTCTTCCCATTCAAGTGCATAAGGTGCTATATTTTCTTCACCAAAACTTTTGGCTAAATCGAAGATTGCAACTTGTTCGTCAGAAACAGTAAAATCCACTAAGGCTCCTAAGTTTATTCATGATCAAATGATTGCAGTTTAAGTTTATCCTAACTTTACTATTCCATAACAGGTATTGAAAACTCTCCACCCTCTTTTATGCCTGACGGCCATCGAGAAGTAATAGTTTTTGTTCTTGTGAAAAATTTAAATGCATCTGATCCATGTTGGTTTAGATCTCCAAACATAGACTTTTTCCATCCGCCAAAAGTATGATACGCTAAAGGTACGGGTATGGGTACATTTACGCCGACCATCCCTATATTTATCCTATTAGCAAAATCTCTCGCGGTATCACCGTCACGAGTAAAAATTGATGTTCCGTTACCGTATTCATGACTTATCGCCATATTAATAGCTTCCTCATAATTTTGCGCTCTAACAGTTGAAAGAACTGGACCGAAAATTTCTTTCTTATAAATATCCATGTCAGTTGTTACGTTGTCAAATAAATGTGCTCCTACAAAAAACCCATTCTCATATCCTTGAAGTTTGAAATTTCGTCCATCAACGACTAACTTAGCTCCCTGATCAAGACCTGATTGGACAAGGTTTTCTATATTTGTTTTTGATGCTGCAGTTATTACAGGACCAAAGTCTACATCATCTCCAGATGTATAGGGCCCCACTTTAAGTGCTTCGATTCTTGGAACTAATTTTTCGACAAGTCTATCAGCTGTTTCATCACCGACAGGTACAGCAACAGAAATTGCCATACAACGTTCCCCGGCTGCTCCGTAACCAGCACCGACAAGTGCGTCTGCTGCTTGATCCATATCAGCATCTGGCATTATAATCATATGGTTCTTTGCTCCACCGAAACATTGAACGCGTTTTCCATTAGCGCAACCGGTAGCATAGATATATTCAGCAATGGGCGTTGACCCGACAAAGCTTACAGATTGAACTACGTCATTATGCAATATCGCATCAACTGCTTCTTTATCGCCATTTATGACTTGCAAGATTCCTTTTGGTAAGCCTGCTTCTTCCAGAAGCTCGGCCAACATCAATGGAACTGATGGGTTTCTTTCAGATGGCTTTAATATGAAAGCATTACCACAAACTATTGCTGGAGCAAACATCCACATTGGAATCATTGCAGGGAAATTGAATGGTGTAATTCCGGCAGCAACTCCAAGTGGTTGCTTCATCGAGTACATATCAATTCCTGGCCCCGCACTGTCAGTATATTCCCCTTTCAGGTGGTGAGGGGCACCTATACAGAATTCTACAACTTCCAAGCCTCTCTGAACGTCTCCGGCTGCATCTGGAAGTGTCTTACCATGCTCACGACTTAAAGCTTCTGCCAATTTTTGCATATCGCGATTGAGTAGTTCTACGAATTTCATCATAATTCTTGAGCGACGCTGAGGATTAACTGCTGCCCACGCAGGTTGAGCTTTTGCCGCAATTTCTATTGCTTCGTTTACTTCGGATTTTGTGGCTAGGCTACATTGTCCTTGAACTTCGCCAGTTGCTGGGTTTAGTACGTCTCCGGTTCTTCCGGAAGTGCCTTTTGAATGACTTCCATTAATATAGTGTGCTAGCTGATACATCACAGTCTCCTAAAAATTTTATGTAGCTATATCGTGCTAATAGGATATTTAAAAGAGGTTCTTTTTCAAATCATGTTAAAAGAATTAATTTAGAGGAATTTTTTGCTCTGTTGTTTTATCAATGAAAATGTTAGAGATTTGATTATCATTTTATTCTAACTTTAGTTGGAGAATTTTAAATGCGAATTGGACTATATCCTGGGACATTTGATCCCATTACCGTAGGACATATAGACATTATTCGACGGGCTAGTGCGCTTGTAGACAAACTTGTAATCGGTGTTGCAATTAACGCAGAAAAGTCCCCAATGTTTTCGTTAGATGAACGGGTCAGAATGATTACTGAAGAATGTAAAATAATAAAAAATAAATTTGATATAATCGTTGATGTGCATCCCTTTCAAAATTTACTAATTCAGTGTGCAAGAGAAGTAAACGCAACTATTATCATTCGAGGCCTGAGAGCAGTATCAGATTTTGAATACGAATATCAAATGGTAGGTATGAATCGAGCGATGGATGATGGAGTAGAAACGGTGTTCTTGATGGCTGAAGCGCAACACCAAGCGGTTGCTTCCAGATTAGTTAAAGAAATTGCTAGGCTTAATGGTAATGTGTCAAAATTTGTAACACCCGCGGTAAAAGCTGCCTTACAAAAAAAACTTAAATAAAAAGCTTTACAAAGTGAGATTGGTGACTAGTTTGACGTCGAGTTAATTTATTAGGAGTATGGCAATGAGTAACGATGATGATCTTGAAAATATTATTTTAATTGAGCTAAAGGATGGAACGGTAAAAATTGAATTGCTACCAGATGTTGCTCCGCAGCATTGTAATAGGATGAAGGATTTAGCGAGATCAGGGGCTTATAATAACGTTGTCTTTCATCGTGTCATTGAGGGTTTTATGGCTCAGACTGGAGATGTGGCGAATGGAAATGCTGAAAAAGATTTTAATTTGAGTAGGGCAGGTACTGGGGGTTCAGATCTTCCGAATTTACCAGCTGAATTTTCTAAATTGCCTCATGATAGAGGAACTATTGGAGCTGCAAGATCGCAAAGTCCCGATAGTGCAAATAGTCAGTTTTTTATAAACTTTAGTGATAATAATTTTTTGAATGGTCAGTATACCGTATATGGTAGAGTTGTTGAGGGTATGGAATTTGTGGACGCTATTTCGCGTGGTGAACCACCAGCAGATCCTGATAGAATGATTAGTATGAAAGTTGCATCTGATGCTTAAGGTTTTAATTAGCCTGATATTATTAATTTCCACTCCAGCTTTTGGTTCTGGTATCGTGATTGATATCCGAGGAGAGGCAAATGGTACCCTAACTATAGACCTATTTGAAGAGATTGCTCCCAATCACACTAGTCGTATTTTAAAACTTGCGGAGGAGGGGTTCTATGATGGCGTGGTATTCCATAGGGTTATAGAAGGCTTTATGGCGCAAACAGGTGATGGCCAGTTTGGTAAAGTGTCTGGAGATCGACTTCGTGTTGGTATGGGTGGGTCTAATTATCCTGACTTAAAGGCTGAGTTCTCAAATATAAGTTATGAACGTGGTATAGTTGGAATGGCTCGTTCTCAGAATCCAGACTCTGGAAATAGTCAATTTTTTATTATGTTTGCAGAAGGTAGTTTTCTTAATGGCCAATACACGGTTATTGGAAAAGTTACTGATGGTTTAGATGTTCTTGATAAAATCAAAAAAGGTCTCGGACAAAACGGTTTGGTTCTTGGAGAGCCAGATTTTATGAACACCGTTTCAGTATTTTATTAGTAGTTTATTTTTTTAATTTAACTAAGGCGTGTCGTTTCTTGCCAGCACTTAATTTGACTTGGTTCATTAAATCGTCTTGATTAATTAAAATTGTATGATTGTCCAAAAGAGAGTCATTTAATCTTGCTCCATTCTCTGAGATTAGGCGTTTTGCTTCTTTCCCGGAATGAACTAAACCTGTACGGACAAATAATTGAACTATTGACAGTCCGTCTCCAAGCTCATCGAGACTAATTTCCAATGTTGGTAATTCATCACCATAACTACCCTTAATAAATACGTCAGTAGCCGTTTTCTCAGCGGCTTGTGACGCATCATCTCCATGCAAAAGAGAGGTAACATGGTTAGCAAGAATAATTTTTGCTTCATTTAGCTCAGCACCTTTTATATTTTCTAATCTCATGCATTCGTCGATTGAAATTTCAGTATATAATTTGAGAAATTTTCCAACATCAGCATCTGCAGTATTTCGCCAGAATTGCCAAAATTGATAGCTTGATAGTAATTTTTTGTCTAACCAGATAGCTCCATCTTGTGATTTTCCCATCTTCTTACCTTCGGATGTTTCCAATAAGGGAGAGGTTAAGCCAAAGAGCTCAACTTCTGTTGACCTTCTTGTTAAGTCTATACCGTTTACGATGTTTCCCCATTGGTCTGAACCTCCCATTTGAAGTAGGCAGCCATAACGTTTATTTAATTCCATGAAGTCGTATGCCTGAAGTATCATGTAATTAAATTCTAAGAAACTTAATGATTGTTCTCGATCTAAACGTGACTTTACAGACTCAAAACTGAGCATACGATTGATAGAAAAATGACGACCGATATCTCGTAAAAAATTTAAATAATTTAAATTATCTAACCATTCGGCATTGTTGACCATTATAGCGGTATTTGAAGCATCATCAAAACTTATATAATTCTTAAAAACATTTTTAATACTTAAAATATTTGCATCTATGTTTTCAGGAGTAAGAAGTGGTCTTTCATCAGCTCTAAAACTTGGGTCTCCAACCTTTGTTGTTCCGCCGCCCATTAGCACTATGGGTTGATGGCCTGTCTTTTGTAACCACCTTAGCATCATTATTTGCATCAGAGATCCAACGTGAAGGGAGGGAGCAGTCGCGTCAAAACCAATGTAACCTGGTACAATGCCGTTTGTCAGAGCATTATCTAAACTTGAATAATTTGTACAATCAGAAAGAAATCCTCTTTCAAACATAATTCTTAAGAAATCAGATTTGATATTATGATCCATGTACTGTTTCCCGTCAAAAATAAAAGACTAATTATTTCCGTTCACTTTATATAAAAACAAAAAAAATGAAACCAAAACAATTCAGACTAGTTAGGTTTAAGAATTGAGGTTCCTGCATAAATTCCTGACTCACTAAGATGCTCTTCAATTCTAATAAGTTGATTGTATTTTGCTAACCGATCGCTTCTAGCTAAGGATCCAGTCTTTATTTGGCCACAGTTGGTAGCAACGGCTAAATCAGCGATTGTCGTGTCTTCTGTTTCACCAGATCGATGACTCATTATATTTGTGTAGCCAGCTTCTTTTGCTATTTGCATGGCATACAATGTTTCCGTAAGTGTCCCAATTTGGTTTACCTTTACTAACATGGAGTTTGCACAGCTCTTATTGATTCCAGTTTTTAATCTTGATGCATTAGTAACGAATAAGTCATCTCCAACAAGTTGAACTTTATGCCCCAGTTCTGAAGTCAATTTCGTCCATCCCTCCCAATCATCTTCGGCGCACCCATCTTCAATGCTTATGATTGGATAATCTTTGGTAAGGGAAACAAGATATTCAACATTTTGATCTATTGTCAGAGAAATACCCTCACCTTTCAAAGTATATTTATTTTTATTAAAATACTCCGTAGCGGCGCAATCAATAGATAAAAAAACATCTTTTCCAGGGATGAAGCCACTGCTTTCGATTGCCTTTATAATAAGTTCTATTGCTTGACGGGTCGAATTAATATTTGGAGCAAAACCTCCCTCATCACCTACACCGGTCGATAAGCCTAAGGCTCTTAACTTGGATTGTAGGGTATGAAATATTTCTGCGCCAATTCGGATTGCTTCAGCAATAGATTTTGCCGAAACAGGCATAATCATAAATTCTTGAATATCAATTTTATTGTCTGCATGTTCCCCTCCATTGATAATATTCATCATTGGTACAGGTAGTGTTATCGCATCTGTTCCGCCAATATATTTAAAGAGTGGAAGTCCCTTAAAATTAGATCCGGCATGAGCTACTGCAAGTGATACGCCTAGGGTTGAATTTGCGCCTAGATTATTTTTGTTCTTTGTGCCATCTAAAGCTATTAGTTTTTCGTCTATTTTTTTTTGGTTAAGGGAATCTTCACCTACTAGACAGTTAGCAATGTCGTTATTGATTTTATCAACAGCTTTTAAAACACCTCTACCATGAAACCTTTTAGGATCGTTATCCCTTATCTCTACTGCTTCATGAGCACCTGTGGAGGCTCCAGATGGAACTGCTGCTCGACCTAGTATATTATCATTTAAGATTACGTCAACTTCGACAGTAGGGTTCCCGCGGCTATCAATAATTTCTCTGCCTTTAATGCTTGTAATAATACTCACTCATCTCTCCTAACAGTTATTTCAGTCTATAGAAGTAATATTAAGTAGCCGCAATTGAGAATCCTATAAAATACTCTATTTATCCGTAGGCTATATTCACCTATTTTATAGCGTCTAAGATCAAGAGTGCATTATTAAACATTCTTGACTTGAGAGCATTTAACCCTCACTGGAGTGTAATCTTTATTATTTTTTGACGTATTTAGAAATTTACCACCTTATAGGTATTTTTTAAAGAATGCCGAACTAAATGTTTAAAAAATATGATGAGTTATATGATGGTGTGATTTCTGAGTAGGATGTATTTTGGATAAATTTAGAAAGTTGGGTGTTAACGAAAAAATTATTGAAAATTTGAGAGCCAAAGGGATCTCCCAACCGACCCCGATCCAGCTAGAGGCTTTACCAGTTATATTTGAGGGTCGAGATGTCCTTGGATTGGCTCAAACGGGTACCGGAAAGACCGTCGCATTTGGAGTACCAATGCTTCAGAAATTGATGAGCTTTGGGTCTTCTCCACAATCCAAAGAAGTCAGGGCATTAATTCTTGTTCCGACCAGAGAGTTAGCGAAGCAAATAGTAGCAGCACTTCGTAGTTTTCAAGGTAATGGACATTTAAAAATAAATATGGTCGTTGGCGGCTTGTCAATTAATCCGCAAAAAGAGAGGTTATTCAAGGGTTCAGATATTGTTGTTGCCACTCCCGGAAGGCTCTTAGACTTACTATCACAAAGCGCCTTAAGTCTTAAAAAAACAGAATACTTAGTGCTCGATGAAGCTGATCAGATGCTGGATATGGGCTTTATAAAACCTCTTGAAGAAATTGTTAAATTATTAGATTCTGAACGACAAACTTTACTGTTCTCCGCTACAATGCCTAAACTTATGGAAAAATTAGCTGCTGCATTTTTAAAACATCCTCGAAAAGTTCAAGTCTCTAATTCAGAGAAAGCAGTTGATAAAATTGACCAAAAGGTCTGTTATATCGCTAAGAGTGAAAAAAATAATCTACTGACCGAATATCTTTCTGCTAATAAAGATGATTTGACATTAGTTTTTATGCGTACAAAGAGCAGTGCAGAAAGGTTACTAAAGTCTCTCGATAAAAAAGGATTTTCCGTGGCCTCTATTCATGGAAATAAAAGCCAAAACCAGAGAGATACCGCTTTAAAGTTGTTTAAGACGGGTAAAGTAAAGGTTTTGGTAGCGACTGATGTTGCAGCAAGGGGTATTGATATCCCGGATGTATCCTTTGTTTTTAATTTTGATTTACCAAATGTGGCTGAAAACTATATCCACAGGATTGGTCGAACTGCCAGAGCTGGTAAAACAGGAGTATCTATAACTTTCTGTGCCCCAGACGAGATGAATATGTTAAAATCAATTGAGAAACTAACTAAGCAAGTAATTAAAGTTGAAAGCGGAGTTCGTTGGCTTGAAGAAGAAAAAGTAAAACCCACCAAAGAAAGAGATCTAAGTGGGAAAGAGCGTCCCAAAAATAAGTTTAGGCGTTTCAGATCTAAACCTAAAAGCGTTGGTCAAAATAAGAAACGTAATCGAGTACAAAGAAGAAGATCAAAATCCTAATTTTATGTTCCACAAAATGTTTGTTTTATTAAATCCTCGTTTTTTGGAACTTGATAAAGATCTGAATGATCTTCTTGGTATTGGAATGGTGTCTCACTAACAATCAACAGGCGATGAAAAAGACTATAATCATTCATTAATGTAGTTTCTATAGCTTTCTCTACCAAATGATTTCTTGGAATAAATATTGGATTTGTTTGTAACATGGTTTGATGAGGTCTAATTTCACTTTCAATCCTAGTTTGCCATTTCTTTTTCCATTCATCTAATAGAATTGGCATTTTTTTTGAATGATAAGACTTAACTATTAATGAATTAAGTTGTAAAAAAGTTTGGGTAAAATCAGCATTTGTAGTTGCCATTATACCTAAAAGTTCTTCAACTAGCTTTTTGTCATCTTTTTTAGGATTAGATATACCAATCTTTTTTAACGATAAACTATCCCATTTTTTACGAAAAGTTTTATCAAATTTACTAAGTATAGTTTCAGCCTTTTTTATAGCATCAGCCTGTATTGGATCGATAAGTGGTAATAGTGAAATTGCCAACCTTACTAAATTCCAGACTATGATTTTTGGTTGTTCGGTATATGAGTAGCGACTATTAATATCAATGGATGAAAAAACTTTAGAAGGGGAATAAGAATCCATAAATGCGCAAGGCCCATAGTCGATCGTTAAACCGCCGACATGGGTGTTATCAGTGTTCATCACGCCATGGATAAATCCAATACTCATCCATTTGGATACTAGTTCGGCTTGACTGTTTACCACAGCCTCTAGAAACCCACATGCATCTTTGGGATTGAGATCTGGATAATGGATTTTTATGGCATACTTCAATAGTTCTGAAAGAGCCAGAATATCTTTTTGTGCAGAGAAATACTCAAAAGTGCCTATTCGTATCATGGAGGGTGCTGTTCGCGTTAAAATAGCTCCTGGTAAAGGTTTTTCTCTATAAACAGTTTCTCCCGTTAAAATAAAAGCCAAAGCGCGTGTAGTAGGGACGCCAAGCTTATTCATAGACTCACTAATAAGGTATTCACGTAAAACTGGTCCTAACCAAGCTCTACCATCTCCCATGCGAGAGTAAGGAGTAATTCCTGAGCCTTTTAACTGAATATCCCAGTATTTATTTTTACTTGATCGAATTTGGCCTATTAGATGCGCGCGACCATCTCCTAATCTTGGAGCCCACCCTCCAAATTGATGACCCGCATATACTTGAGCAATTGGATCACATCCTTTCGGAAGTGCGTTGCCCGATAACATGGCTACTCCGTGGGATGATTCCAACCAATTAGGGTCTATACCGATTTCTGAAGCTAACTGCCTATTTGCCGTAATTAACTTTGGATCTCTAACGGGAGTAGGCATTGATTTAGAATAAAAACGAGTTGGTAACTTTATATAAGTATTGTGAAAATTTGGTGAATTCATAGTGTTGAAAGCCGTTCAGTTAATAATTTAAAAAAACGATCTGGGTCAAGATTACCAATAAACAATGCATTAGGCTTTCTGTCAGTTACCCGCCACCAATCTGCAACTGTCATTCCCCTTGTGAGATCAGATTCAGTTTCTATTTCTACATTAATATAGCGGCCAGAAAATATGGAAGGGTCGAGCAGATAAGCAATGACACAGGGATCATGCAAAGGCGCTCCGACTGATCCATATTTCTCTTTATCAAAACGTTCGAAAAAATTTGTCCATTCTGAAACCGCCTTAGCAACGGGCGTTCCAATTTTTTTAAAAGCGTTCACTCTGTCTTCAGAAATAAGCGCTTTATGTGTTACATCGAGAGGTAGAATTATAAGTTTTACGCCTGAATTGAAAACAATCTTTGCAGCTTCAGGATCTACATAAATATTAAACTCTGCGGAAGGAGTTATATTTCCTACTTCAAAGTAGGCCCCGCCCATTAGTATTATCTGTTTTATTTTAATAGCTATATCTGGCGCTTTTTCTAAGGCCATCGCTATATTCGTAAGAGGTCCCAGAGCGCATATCGTTATCGCATGTCTAGGATTTTCTCTAATAGTTTCAATTATAAAATCTACAGCATGACTCTCTTTGATAGGCATAGTTGGTTCTGGTAGAATTATACCATCTAGCCCTGTCTTCCCATGAACGTGTTCAGCAGTAACAAGATTTCGTTTCAACGGTTTTTCACAACCCTTGAAAATTGAAGTATTTTTCATTTTAGCTAACTCACAAATAATTCTAGCGTTTTTGAGCGTTAAGTTCAAAGGAACGTTTCCGGCTACCGCAGTTAACCCTAAAAGATTAATTTCTTCGGGTGATGCTAAAGCCAGTAAAATTGCTACAGCATCGTCTTGGCCGGGGTCAGTATCTATGATTACATTTTCAGACATTATAATTTGTTTATTTTAAGTTTTGTGAGCCGATTTGAGTCTTTTTCAATAACTTCGAAGCGGTATCCATCGAACGAAAATACTTGCCCTTTTGCCGGAATAGCTTGTGCTTCGTATATTAATAAACCTGCTATTGTATTGGCTTCCTCGTCAGATAAATTCCATTCCGCAATTCTATTTAAGTCTCTAATGGTCATTGAGCCTTCTACCGTATAACTCCCATCATTATTTGGTTTTAATGACTGACCATCATCGATATCATACTCATCTGAAATTTCGCCTACGATCTCCTCTAAGATATCCTCTAAAGTTATTAAACCTTGTAACGCTCCATACTCATCTACTACTAAAGCAAAATGAGTTCGTTTTTTTAAAAATTGTCTCATTTGGTCGTCAAGAGTAGTGGTTTCCGGTACAAAATAGGGTTTTCTAATAACTTTTGTGATTGAAAATTTGTTAAGAGAGCTATTCTCTTTTTGATTGACAATAAAACGCGTTTCTAATGTCCTTAACAAATCCTTTGTGTGCAGCACACCAATTATATTTTCTGGTTCTCCTTTGAAAACGGGAATCCTCGAATGTGAACTCTCTAAACATTGACTTATAATTTTTTTTGGTGGATCGCTTGCATTTATCATTTCTATTTCTGACCGATGAAGCATAACTTCCTCTACGTTTCTTTCGTTGAGATCTAAAGCCCCTAACAATCGGTCACGATGTTCTTTTTCTACGATGCCCTCTTGTCGACCGAGTTCTAGTGCACCGACTATTTCTTCATGCACGGACAAGATATGAGTGTTGGGATCAGTCTTGACACCAAATAATCGTAGCAACTGACGTACTAAACCTCGCAAGGCCATCACGATTGGTGAGAAAACCAAAACAAAAAAACTGATAGGAGTGGCCACACGGGATGCAGCTTTCTCAGCGTTTGTAATTGCATAGGTTTTAGGCAATACTTCTGAAAAAACTAGAACTAATACAGTCATAACTACTGTAGCAATCAGTACGCCAGATTCTTTATAAATATTTGTAAACATAGCAGTCGCTAAAGATGCGGCAAGTATGTTTACCAAGTTATTTCCCAATAAAACTGAGCCGATTAAGCGTTCGTTATCTTCTGTAATTTTTAGGGCCTTTTTTGCTCCAAGCTCACCTTTATCTGCCCTAGTTCTCAGTTTTGCTCTAGATGCAGCTGTCAGTGCTGTCTCAGAGCCAGAAAAAAAAGCGGATAATAGCAATAGAAAAACTATGCTTACTCCTATAAATATAACATTTGATGTTATTGAAGATGTTATTTCGGTCATTTTGTTATTTTATCCATATGGTATTTTACGTTTATTTTGATAATTAATTAAAAGATAATGTGTTATTTTAATATTTAATAAAAAACTAGACTTTTAGTTATTAAAAGAAATTATTTTTGTATTGATGACATTTATACAAATTTAATCAGATCGGACTATTACTTTTTTATTCTCTGATAATGGATGACTTTCAAATACTAGTGATTTAAGTCTCTCGTCCAATACATGCGTGTAAATTTCTGTTGTAGAAATATCTGAATGTCCGAGGATCGTTTGGATTGTCCTTAAATCTGCTCCGTTATTTAGTAAATGTGTCGCAAAGGCGTGCCTTAAAATATGAGGACTAACTTTATCAGTCGGAATCTGTGCCTTAAGTGCAATTTCTTTAACTAAGTTGTAGAATCGATGCCTAGTTAGATACCCTTTTTTACTGTTAGAAAGAAACAAAAACTTTGAATCTAATCCTTTTCTTGTTTGATATAATTTGTTTATTTTATCTCGGATAGGCAGCCAATCTTTAATTAATTTTTGAGAAAGGGGGTTTAAAGGAACCATTCTTTCTTTCCTTCCTTTCCCTTTCACTAATATCATGTTTGGATCACCCAATACCGCAGATACTGGTAGACTTACTAATTCAGTCACCCTCATACCTGTTGCATAGAGAATCTGCATCATACAGTTATTTCTAACTCGCTCGTTATGCGTTCGGCCTGTATTCCCAGCTAAGTCCAATAGTTTATTAACTTCCAATGTAGTTAAAGTTTTAGGTAATAGTTTTTGACGACCGGGAGTTTTTATTTTTAACGTTGGATTGGTGTTAATCCAGTTCTCATCATAGCAGAAACAGTAAAATTTTTTTATTGCTGATAACTTTCTTGCCCTTGTCGAAACGGCAAGCCCAACTTTACTACACGCTATAATATAATCCTCAATAGTTTCCCTTTTAGCTTCCAAAACAGTTTTTTTATTATCGTCTAGCCAAGAAATATAGTTAACCAGATCACGTCTATATGCAGATATAGTATTTTCAGCGGCATCAAATTCTGCAATTTGGGCGTCTAAGAATAAATTTAATATTTTATTTGTTTGTTTGTCTATTTCCATTCGATAATATCATTGGCAAAAGTATAAAGGGCCACCTCACGGGCAATATCGTGAAGCCCAATCGAGTTAAAATACTTAATACTCATTTCTATATTACTGACCTCACCTATATTTTCACTATCTAGCATCTCTATCGCGATTAGGATAGCCTCTGCTTGGTTGTTTTTATCTTTTAGTTGTTGAAACTTTTCAGGAATATCATTTGCTCTAATAGCATTTAGAATTACATTTACTGAACTATTTCGATACGTTTTCTTTAAGGGAATGTCGAATATTATGTTTTGATAGACAGGATTAAGTCTAGAAATATATTTTAATTTCTTCAATGTGCTGATATCACAAGAACTAATCAATAAATTCAGGGCATTCTTTGATTGTGGATGGTCAGTTACTAGTTTCAATAGGTCCAACGAGTAGTACTTACGAGCGAATTTATCGATTTTTATTTCCTCTAGGGCTTTAAATAATTTTATAAAATCACTTGATATATTTTTTGAGGATTTCTTCTTTTTAAGGTACTCAATTTTTTGACTCAGTTTGGCTCTTCGATAACTTGCGGGATCCAGCTCTTGATTATGGTCTAAGGTGATAGTGGAATATAATGCATGAAGTTTGTCATATGACATTACGCCTGATCTAACGAGATCTTCCATATATTCTATTGTTTGTAACTTATTGGTATTATTACTTAATTCTGAAAAATAATAAGGGTATGAAAGATCTTTTTTTACAAAGCTATTATTTAAGTCTTTATGGATGCGATAGTCTAATGGATCAATTGGGATAATTACGTTGCTTGTTTGATATTTTCTGTTACCAAGCGAGTAGAGGTAATTATGGAGATTAATTTCATCGTTTAATGGTATTAAATTTAACGCTTCAACCGCTTTGAGAGTTAAAATAGCAGCTTTTCTGTGTCCAGACTTATCAAGACAATATATCTTAACTCTGTAATCGAACATAGATAAATTTTTGCCTAAAACTTTAGTACAAACTTCTACATCTGAATAAGATAAAATTTCTGTATCTAACCATATTTTAAACAGAAATTTGTTATCTAAATCAATGTTTTTTAATAAAGTTCTAATCTGAGGAATTGCACCAAAATTAAACAACTTTTGTATACGTAAAAAAAGAACCTTGTCATAGTCGTTGTTTCTTGGGTATTTTGATGAGGGAACAGTTAGGGTCTTGTAGAATAATTTTAAAATCGAGGGTGGTAAATCAAAAGAAATCTCTTGGTATAAAGCTTGCAATCTGGCTGCCTCAATATTATTATCGTAAATCTGGTCAAGCTTAATAGAGGATCTATTTTCTTGATATTTTTTTAAAGTCACTTTTGGAGTAGTGATACTAAACTCTTTGGGAGAACCTTGTTTTTTTTGAGGTTTATTGTTTGGAGGAGTATGAATTTCTGTTAACCAATCAATAGCAGAAATTGGAGTCTTGTTTTTAAAAACTTCACAAAATGCTGGATCAATGGAAATTATTAATCCAAGACAACATATTACATGGGAAAATTTAAACTTCATCCAATTTTATTGACTCAATAATTTCTACCTGATGTGCTGGAAGTGGGCTTAGATAAGCATAGATCGAGATAGTTGCTAAACAAAAAAATAATATTAATGATAGTAATTTAAATATTTTAAACATCTTTTTTTGTTTGCCTTTATGTGATGTTTTTGTTTGTTTGAATTTATTATCTAGATTAACACTATAGCATAGTATTTTTTTTAATTATACTCAATTTTAATTAAAAATAGTGAGGAATACTAAAATGGCCTTAAGAATGTCGGTGGTTCTTGTAGGTATGATGGGATCTGGAAAATCTGCGATTGGTCATGCATTAGCCCGCCGCCTAGGAGTTCCTCACATAGATTCCGATGCTGAGATTGTTAAGGCTGCAAATATGTCTATAGCGGAAATTTTTGATAGAGATGGTGAATTATTTTTTCGAAAAAGAGAAGAGGAGGTGTTACGTAGAATATTAAACGATATACCAAGGATTGTGTCGACGGGTGGAGGATCTTTTGTATCAAGTTTTAATCGAGAATTAATTTCCTCCAAGGCTATATCAATTTGGCTCAAGGCAGATGTGTCGTTGTTATGGAGTCGTTTAAAAGCTAATGATACTCGACCGCTCTTAAAAAAACCAAATCCCCTTGAGGTTTTAAGTCGACTTAACCACGATCGTGAAAAGTTTTACCGCATGGCTGATCTCACTATTCACATAACTGAGGAATGTAAGATAAAAGATACTGTTGAGCTGGTACACAAAGAGTTAAGAAAAAACTTTAATTTTGAAAGGGCATAAAATGTTATCGAAAGTTAGCGTCGATCTAAACGAGTACGCCTATGATATTATAATTTCAAATTCATTTATTGATAGTTATTTTGATTACATCCGTCCATTTTTAAAGCGTAATAAAGTTGTGCTAATTACTGATGAGAATGTTGAACGGTTTCATTTGGATCGTTTAGAAAATTCTTTAAAAGCTAATGGTGTCGACGTTTTATCGTTTTCCATTAAGCCTGGTGAAGCCTCCAAAGATTGGGAGGCTTTAAAAAAAGTTATTGATTGGATATTAGAAGTTAAATTGGAGAGAGATGATCTGATAGTAGCTTTTGGCGGCGGAGTAGTAGGCGATTTAGTTGGTTTTGCTAGTTCGATAGTTAGGCGTGGTATTAATTATATTCAAATTCCAACCTCTTTGTTGGCACAGGTTGATAGCTCTGTCGGCGGTAAAACAGGAATAAATTCCAAATATGGAAAGAATTTAATTGGAAGTTTTTTTCACCCAAGATTGGTTTTAATTGATGTTAATTTTTTGAATACACTTAATCAGCGGCATTTTTTATCAGGTTTGGGTGAAGTTGTTAAATATGGATTGTTGGGACGTTATAGTTTTTTTGAATGGTTAGAAAGAAATAGTGACGATATATTAAAGGGTAATACACAAAAGATAATTCAACTTGTTAAGGTTTCGTGTGAAATAAAAGCGGAAATAGTTTCTCGCGATGAAAAAGAGAAGGGTGAACGAGCTCTCTTGAACTTAGGCCATACATTTGGACATAGTTTGGAGGCTGGGACTGGGTATTCCGATCAACTATTACATGGAGAAGGTGTCTCTATAGGATGCTGTTTGGCTTTTGATTTATCTTATAAATTAGGTTTTTGTTCCCAAGAAGAGCCAAGTCGAGTAAGGGCATTCATGAAATCTATGGATATGAAGACTGATATATCTCAAATCGATGGAAAAGTTCCAAAAACTGAAAAATTAATAGAGTTAATGAAACAAGATAAGAAAGTTAAGAGCGGTAATTTGCGATTTATACTACCAAAAAGTATTGGAAAAACTTTTGTAGCTGAGGACCTAGACTTAAAGGATGTAACTGACGTAATAAATCACTCACGCGGATTAGCCAGTTCCTAACAAAAAAAACGTTTAGAAAGGGATCTCATCGTCAATATCACTAGCAGAATTTGAGAACGTATCTGAATTGGAGCTTAATTCATTGTTGTCTTTTGGTGAATCAAAATCACCATTGGAACCAGCTCGGCTATCTAGCATGGTCAGAGTGCCATTAAAACCTTGTAACACTACTTCGGTAGAATACCTATCAGCTCCTGATTGATCTTGCCATTTTCGAGTTTGAAGGCTGCCCTCTACAAAAACCTTTGAGCCCTTCTTAAGATATTGTTCACAAATTCTTACCAAACCTTCAGCAAAAATGGATACTGAATGCCACTCCGTTTTGTCACGTCTTTCGCCAGTATTTTTATCTTTCCAACTTTCTGAGGTTGCGATACGTAAGTTACAAACCTTTCCGCCATTTTGAAATGTCCTAACCTCAGGGTCTGCTCCTAGATTTCCTATTATCATTACTTTATTAAGTGAACCGGCCATAAAGCTACTCCTATTAAAATTATTTTCTAGTGCTTATTCTGTCTGAGGGTTAATCGTTAAATTAACAATAAGCAATTTAAAAAGCCAATCATTATCAAAAATATTTTTCACTGATCGCGATGAGTATTACTTAGTTATTCCATTTGGGTGTTCTTTTTTCCAAAAATGCCAATATGCCTTCCTGAGTATCTTTTAGGCCCATATTTTTTGCCATTACCTCTCCAGTGTAATCGTACGCTTTCTCAACCTGCATTTCTAGCTGATGGTAGAAAGCTTCCTTACCAATCGTTACGACAGTACTTAATTTCTCACTAACGACTTGAGCTAACTTTAACGTCTCTGATGCAAGCTGTTCTTCAGGAGTAATACGATTTATCAACCCTATGGCACATGCCTTCTTCGAGTCAATGAATTCGCCAGTAGTTAGCATTTCGAATGCAACCTTACGCGGTATATTCCTGGATAAGGCAACCATTGGCGTTGAACAGAAAAGACCTATATTAACCCCGTTTACACCAAACTTTGTTTGTTCACCTGCAATCGCCATATCGCAACTGGCAACTAATTGACATCCGGCTGCGGTGGCTAAACCATGAACCTGTGCAATCACTGGCTGTCGCAGCTTCCTAATCGAAAGCATTAATTTTGAACATCTCGAAAATAAATCGATCATGGCTTTTTTCCCATCATCACCTTTATTTTGAGAGCTGATCATCTCCTTTAGATCATGTCCAGCACAAAAGGCTTTCCCATTTCCCTTAATAATTACCGCCTTTATTGAATTGTCTTTTGAGATTTCATCCAAGTTATATTGAATTTCAGCTAACATCCGGTTACTCAAGGCATTAAGTTTTTTCGGATTGTTCATAGTTATAATTTCGATACTGCTATGTCTCTCGCGAAAAAGAATCGGTTCAGATTGTATTTCATTCATTTGGGGTCCTCCGTTATGAATAGAATAAACTGAAAATGAGGAAGGAGGGAAGTATGGAATTGAAAATGAATGTCTTAGAACTAAAAAACTTCTTAAAAGACGAATTTTCACAAGTAGTTGATGAGTTTGAAATACTAGAAGTTGAACGAAATAGAGCTATTTTAAGTCTTAGAACTAAAAATCGCCATTTGAGGCCAGGTAACACAGTCTCTGGGCCTACTATTTTTGCTTTATGTGATGTCTCATCATATATTTGTATTTTGGCTATGCTTGGACCTGTGAAACAGTCTGTTACAACCAATTGTTCGATTGATTTCATGAGGCGTCCTGAACCTGGTATTTTGCAGTGCGAAGCTAATTTGCTAAAATTAGGACGTAGATTAGCGGTGTTGGATGGACTCGTTTATTCAGAGAAAACGAATAACTTACCGGTGGCTAGATTCTCAATGACTTATGCGTTAGCAACTTCATAGTTTATGAGGTATTATAATACCTATATACTAAATCATTGAAAAAAATAAAGAAAGCGGGGTTTATAAGCTTGACTAGTTCGAAAAAAAGTATCATTAGCCTTTTCAAATTAAATACTGTTTGAGGTGTGTTTATGAAAACTTTTACCGCTAAACCCGCGGATATAACAAAGTCATGGGTATTAATAGATGCTGAGGGCATCGTTTTAGGGCGTTTGGCATCACTAGTGGCGGCTCGTCTTAGGGGGAAACATAAGCCTACTTTTACACCCCACATGGACACTGGTGATAATGTAATTATTATAAATGCTCAAAAAATTCAACTAACTGGTAAAAAACGAGAGAAGCCAAATTACTGGCATACAGGCCACCCTGGTGGAATAAAATCTCGTACGAACCAAGAAATATTAGATGGAAAAAATCCTGAAAGAGTGGTAACTCAAGCCGTAAAGCGTATGCTACCCGGTGGTCCTTTATCAAGACAACAGATGACAAATCTTCGTGTCTATCCTGGAGCAGATCATCCACATGAGGCTCAATCACCAGTGATTTTAGATGTTGCTTCAAAAAATAAAAAAAACACGCGGAGTGAATAGTAATGGCTGACGAAATCAAAACATTAAATGAGTTAGGTGATGCTGGTTTAGTAGAAAAACCTCAAACAGAAGAAGGCTTGCCCGTTCAACGCGTTGCGGTTCGAGATAACCTTGGTAGATCATATGCAACTGGAAAGAGAAAAGATGCTGTTGCGCGGGTTTGGATTAAGCCAGGCTCAGGTAGAGTTATGGTAAATGGAAAAGAGATGGTTGAATATTTTGCAAGACCTGTTCTTCAAATGATACTTCGGCAGCCATTTACAATTGCAGGGGTGGACGGACAGTTTGACGTTACAGCTACGGTAAAAGGCGGAGGTCTATCTGGGCAGGCCGGAGCAGTAAAACATGGTATTTCAAAAGCACTACAAATTTATGATCCAGCATTGCGTGGTGCATTAAAAGCTGCTGGTTTTCTTACCCGAGATAGTCGAGTTGTTGAAAGGAAGAAATATGGTAGAGCTAAGGCTCGGAAAAGTTTCCAATTTTCGAAGCGTTGATATTTCACAGTACTACAATTCAAAATTATTGAATAAAATAAAGGACTTAGACAAAACTAAGTGCTTTATTTTATGAATACACGTTTGATGCACGTTTTTTTACTAACTCTGCAACATACTGATAATAATAGGTTTTTAGAGATATAAGTTTGCTAAGCGATAGCTTTTCATTCAAATATATACAATTATTTCAGAGGGTTGGCTTTTCTGACCCTCTTTCTTATTTTTATCGAGTTACTCACTTACTGCTTTTAGAGGGATTTTTTATAATCAGAGCTATGACTATAATACTATTGAAACAAAGGGTATAGTATTTCACCATCGTCTTATTTTTAAAAATTTAAGCTTAGGTCTATCAGCGTTTGAATTTCATATGACATGATTGGCAAGTACTACCAAGATTATTTGTTAATTGTTTGATCTCCGATATATTTTCCGCCTCAGCTGCAGCTATTAAAGCTCTTGCGGCTGCGGTGTTTTCTGAAATTTTTAATTTAAACGAATTGAAATCTAACCAAATATTTTTACTGGCGTTTGTATCTCCTTGACCGCTGCCGTTAGGAAAATATTCTGACATAATAATTGACCAATTCTCAATCACTCTAGCATTTTTGATAATACTCTCAAAATCCTTACCCCTAATACTTTTGGTTATTGCTCTAAGAGCGATACTGTTGTCCCTAAAGGCATTCTTACGTTCCTTGATTATATCAGCATGAGCTGAAGTTCCCAAAAATATTACAAAAATCGATAATAAAAATTTTTTATGTAAAAAAGTAGGTAAGTTCATAAGTAAAAGGTCTCCTTGTTATGAAAAGTTAAAAAGTATTTAAAATAAAATTTTTCAAATTCAAGTTGCAATAAAAGAAATAAAAAACATAAGACTTATCCCTAGTAGTGTAAAGGAAGAGAATATTGTTACGCCACCTCTCTTGCCTGTTGTTGTTTCAACATACATTACGAGAAGTAATAATACGGTGGCGATGATATTCTTTAAGCCAAACGCGAACATAGTAATCATTAGAGGAAAACAACATTTCAAACTAGCAATTCCAAAACTTGTTCCTGAAGTTGTTGACCTATTATTACAACAAGGTCTGAAATCAATGTTCTTATACAATGATTTTAAACTGTT
>JBMYRX010000034.1:0-22883 GCA_049602715.1 Paracoccaceae bacterium
GGCGCTGAGAAAATTCAAAACGATAGGGTTTTAGATACATTAAAGTTAGCTAGGAACAAATACCCGGGGTCACCAGCGTCGTTAGATGCTCTGTCGCGACGGTTCAGAATAGACCTCTCAAAGCGCAGCAAACATGGTGCACTTTTGGATAGTCAAATTTTAGCCGAAGTGTATCTAGAGCTTGTTGGTGGAAGACAGCCAGGGCTAGAGTTAATTTCAACGCAAACACGAAATACAAACACTACTTCTAATGATGGAACTTTTAAAAGAGAAGTACCATTACCATCTTTTTTGACGGATAGCGAAAAAAAAGCTCATGATACATTTATAAAACTTCTTGGAGAGAAATGTTTATGGACTAAAGGTACTAATTAATTTTTGAGTTTGTAGGAGCCCTTTTATTAAGTTCTGCTTTGTACATAGATAAAAAATCAATTTGATCCAGATTTATCGGCGGGTAGCCACCATCGCGTGAGATATCACTAATGATTCTTCTCAAGTAAGGAAAAAGTATACGCGGGCATTCGATCAATAAATATGGGTGGAGTTGATCGTCGGGAATATTAGTAATTTGAAAAATACCACCGTAATAGATTTCAAGTATAAAAAGCATTTCTTTGCTACTTTTTGTTTCAGATGAAATGTTTGTCTTTATTATTACGTCATATTGATTTTCTACAGGCCTCTTTTTGGCTTCTAGATTAACGCTTACCTTAATCTCTGGAGCAAGCGCTTCTGATATAAGCCCTTTTTGAGCGGCAATATTCTCGAAAGATAGATCTTTAATAAATTGGTTTATAATTTTCACTTGTGGTTGGCTTAAAGCCTGTTTTTCCTCTTTTTCGCGTGACATTTTAGATCCTCTCTAGAAATTGGCTTTTAAAATAATATGCTTAGTTATCTTTTTCAGTATAATTAGCATCGATTATATCAAAACCATCAGACTGATCATATTTTCTTCTGTCACTTTTATGAGAAAAACTTCTCAAATCTAATTTAGTCCGTATCCAAAAATAAATGAAAGTTCTAAATTTAGGTATCATGAAAAGTAAACCGATAAAGTCAGTGAAAAACCCTGGTGTTAAAAGTAAAACACCAGCAATTACTATTAACGCGCCATGGGCAATAGATTCTGTTGGGTCATTAAATGAAAAGACTTTATCTCTAATCTGTTGAATAACTGCCAAACCCTGTTGTTTTACAAGAGCTGTTCCAATCACGGCTGTCAAAATAATTATACTAATAGTCGGCCACAATCCAAGTAAACCACCTATTTTTATAAAAAGCGCTATTTCGACGATCGGAACTGCAATAAACATTAAAAATAACCACATAATATTCATACCTAAGATTTTACTTGTTAAGGTGGACTTGTGTAACACTAACACTTAAATAGGGGTAAAATATATATTTTCAATATTTACATACTTGAGGTCGCAATGGGAAATTCAGTAATTCAACTCTTGGTTTTAGCTTTCATAGCTATTTTTTTAATTTTGAGATTAAAAAATCTATTAGGTACGCGAGAAGGTTTTGAGCGAAAAAAGCAAGTTGATATGACTCAGGTTGAAAAAAACAAATCTAGTAGTCCAAGTTTAGAAATCATAGAGGGTGGTTTAGAAAACGATGAAACGGACCGTGACATAACAGACCATGTGAAAGCAGGGTCTAAAGTATCTAAAGAATTACTTAAAATGAAAAAAATCGATAAGGACTTTGTTTTGACTGATTTTTTAACTGGGGCACGTGAAGCTTACGAAATGATATTATTGGCGTTTAAAAGAGGTGATATTACTAAAGTAAATAAATTCATATCTAAAGACGTTGAAAGCGCTTTTTCTACTGACATAGACCGAAGAAATTCTGAGATGTTGAAAACTGAGGCTACGTTTGGAGGAATTAGAGAGCTAACTATATTAGATGCTGATCTCGACGGTGATTCTCAAGAAGGAGAAATTACAATTCGATTTCTAAGCGATCTCACTTTAGTCGTAAAAAATAAAAATGGTGAAATAGTAGAGGGAGGCCAAACCGATATTCAACTACAAAAGGATATTTGGACTTTTAGCAGAGTACTTTCATCAGAAAGTCCCAACTGGACCTTGGTTGCTACGGAGGCGTAAAGAAAAAAGAAACATCAACTGCTCTAGGACAAAAAATGCAATCTTTTAAAAAGTTGAGCTTTAGTGACCTGGATGGATGGTATCAAGATGATCATGAAAAGGCTTTGGCTGTATTTTTGAAAACACAAAAAAAAGATGCCCGAAGTCATAGATTGGATACCAGGAATACACAAAAAAAAAGCATGTCAGCACAGGGGTTTTTTGAGAGAAACTTTACTCCTACATTGATTGATTTCCCTAAAAAAGCTTTTTTTACGGGATATTATGAAGCTGAAATTCATGGTTCTGTAGTACCAGATAAAGAATTTCGGTTTCCAATATATAAAAAACCACAAGGTTTAAGGAAAGGAAAAAAGTGGCTTTCACGACAAGAATTGGAGGAAACCAATGTGTTGAAGGGAAAATATTTAGAAATAGCCTACCTTAGAAGTCCAGCTGAGGTCTTTTTATTACAAATTCAAGGCTCTGGAAGAGTAACATTAACAGATGGATCTGTAATTAGGGTTGGTTATGATGGCAAAAATGGGCACGAGTATGTATCTATAGGAAAAATACTTATTAAACGGGGGGTTTTTTCTCCTGAAAATATTTCTAGTCACGGCATAAAAAACTGGCTAATGTCGAACATATCTATATCCAATGAGCTTTTATATCAAAACCCATCTTACGTTTTTTTTAAAGTTATCCCTAGCTTAGAAGAGGGAGATGGCCCATTAGGTACGGCTAATTCTTCCCTAGAAGCGCTGAGATCAATTGCTGTAGACCCCGAATATATTCCTCTTGGTTCAGCAGTTTGGGTTGAGACTAAAGGAAGTTATCCATTGAAAAGACTTATGGTAGCTCAAGACACAGGGTCGGCAATTAAGGGACCATCCAGAGTGGATATATTCTTTGGTAGAGGGAATAAGGCAGAGAAGATAGCGGGTGAAGTTAAAGATTACGGTCGTATTGCGATATTTAAAGAAATTACAGGAGTTTAGGTATATAGGAAATGAGTGATAAAAAGCTTACTGACGATGATATAAAAATATGGACAAAAGCAATTAGCAATATTGAGAAACACAAGCTCAGTAAGTCTAACGCTCAATTAAATGTAAGAGCAAAACAAAAAGAAAATAAAAGAAAAATCAAACCACTACTAATTGATAAAACCCTCAAAACACCCAATACATTATTAGACAAACACAAATTAGTAAACGAAAACTCCAAAAACAGTAAAATAGACAAAAAAGTTTTATCCAAAATAAAGTCGGGAAAACTAGTGCCTGAAGAGACATTAGATTTACATGGATATACATTGATTAGCGCAAAAAAAATATTATTAAAGTTTTTGTTCCGAGCATATTCTAATAGAAGACGCTTGATACTGATCATAACCGGCAAGGGTAAACCTAAAGCTATTTCAGATATAAACTTAGATTATAAGGGTGTCCTGAGAAAAGAAGTTCCATTTTGGCTTATGGAACCGGGTTTTTCAGAGATAATATTAAGTGTATCAACGGCTCATCAAAAGCATGGAGGCGCGGGCGCCGTATACGTATATTTAAAGAGAAACAAGATGGTTCTTTAAGGCTTTTTTGATTCCAAATAGAGCTAGTATGGTAGCAAAAACATAGTAGGCAGAGATCCAGGGCATTTGAGTAGTAAAATTAAAACCTAAATCTATTGCATATCCAGTTATCCCGGGGCCTAGTGCCGAACCCAAAACCATAGTTGATGTAGCTAAAGCTTTTATTGAGCCTAAATTCTTAGTCCCATAAAATTCAGCCCAAAACGCAGATGATAAGGTACTTTGAATACCAGAAGTAACCCCTATCATAGAAATACCTATTGATGCTAAAAATAATGTTCCAGAAAAGGATAAAACTAAAAAACCTATCGTAGAGGGTATTAGGCATAAATACATTAACTTAGATGTATTAAAGCGATCTATTATAACACCGGAAACTAACATAGCGATAATTGATGATACTGTAAAAATGGGAAAGAGAGATACAACCTGTAAATGTGACCAACTTTTTATTTCCGCATAATGAACATGAAGAAAAAAGAATGCTGTACTAAAGGCGGCAGGCCCAAGCAAAGAAGGAAATAAAAACCAAAAAAGGGGATGACATATAGCCTCTCCCCTTGTCCAGTGACGGTTGTTTAAGCCAGTAGAATATTGCTCTTCTATAACACTTTTGGGGGAACGCTCCCGGGACAACAAAGCTATAAGTAAAGGAATGGCAGCTAGTAAAATAATAGCAGATAGAAGCCAAGAATAGCGCCACCCGTAGAAAGAAATTATTAATACAAACAAAACGGGTAAAGTTGCTTCACCCAGAGAATAACCTAGATGTGAAATAGAAATAGCCCGACCCCTGGTTGCAACAAACCAGCGACCTATTGATACAGACGCTATATGTGTTGTCATTCCTTGCCCGGTCAATCTAAGAGCAAATATAACAAATGGTAGAATAAACAAATAATCCAAAAAATACATTGCTAAGCATGATAGTGACAGCAGCCCCAAAGTTAGACTTCCTAATAGCCTGACCTTAAATATATCAGTAAGACCTCCAAGCCAAAGCATAGCTATAGCGGAACTTAATGTTCCGGCCATGTAAAGCCCACCCCAAGCTCCATTAGAAAGATTGAACTCCTTTTGAATTTCACCAGCAAATATTGAAATAAACATCGTTTGTCCAAAAGAGGACATGAAGAATAGTAAGAAGCTGGCCAAAAGCCAACGAAAGTTAACAAGTACAAATCTCAACTTTTAACCATTTTATGGGCTATAACAAAAAAGTTCTAATGTTAACATTTGCCCTCTTACAACACATATCGTGCTAAATCTGCAGAGCTTTGCAAGCCACCAAGATTTTCCTCTACAAAAGCCGCATCAATTACTATAGTTTCTCCTGATCGATCAGGTGCTGTAAAACTCAATTCTTCAAAAACCCTCTCAATTACAGTATATAATCTCCTTGCACCTATGTTTTCAACTGATTGGTTTACTTGAGCAGCTATCTTTGCCAACGCCTGAATGCCATCTTTAGAAAAACTTACTTCTAAACTTTCTGTTTCCATTAAAGCGCTATATTGTAAGGTCAATGCATTGTCTGTTTCAGTCAATATTCTTACAAAATCTGCTTCTGTTAAAGCCCTGAGTTCTACTCTTATTGGCAACCTTCCTTGGAGCTCTGGAAGGAGATCCGATGGTTTAGCTGTATGAAAAGCTCCAGACGCTATAAAAAGTATATGGTCAGTCTTAACAGGACCATATTTTGTACTAACAGTAGTTCCCTCTATTAAAGGTAGAAGGTCTCTTTGAACACCCTCTCTACTAACTTCCGCACTCCGAGAGTCACTGCGAACACATACTTTATCAATCTCATCTAAGAAGACTATCCCACTTTGCTCAACAGAATTTATCGCAGCCAAATTTACTGTTTCTGGGTCTAAAAGTTTGTCTGCTTCATCAGATATAAGTAAATCATAGCTTTTCTTTACGGTAGTTTTCTTTTTAATTGTTCTAGAACCAAGCGCTTTACCAAAAATGTCTCCAATATTCATTACTCCACCGGACATTGGACCAGGTGTACCCGGAATTTCGAACATCGATAATGGATTTGAGTTATCAGAGACATTGATGTCAATTTCCTTTTCATCCAATAAACCATCTCGCAATTTTTTACGAAAAAGCTCACGAGTGTTTTCTCTGGAATCTGTCCCAACTAAAGCGTCTAATACACGTTCTTCTGCTTGGCTATGTGCGGCAGCATTCACATTTTCTCGCATTTGCTCTTTAGTAATTATTATAGCGGAATCCACTAAGTCTCGTACGATCTGTTCAACATCTCGTCCAACATAACCTACTTCTGTAAATTTAGTTGCCTCTACTTTTATGAAGGGGGCGTTAGCTAGTTTCGCTAGTCGTCGTGATATTTCGGTTTTCCCAACACCGGTAGGACCAATCATGAGGATATTTTTTGGATAAACCTCTTCTTTAAGATTTTCAGGAAGGTTTTTTCGACGCCACCGATTTCTTAGAGCTACAGCTACAGCTCTTTTTGCATCTTTTTGTCCTATAATAAAGCGATCTAGTTCAGAAACAATTTCTCTTGGAGTTAGGTCAGTCAAATTTACACTTCCTTATTTATTATTTGCAAAAATTTTTTCTAAAGTTAAGTTTCCGTTAGTATAGACACAGATTTCTGCAGCTATAGACATAGCAGAGCGGACAATAGCTTCAGCAGTTTTGTTAGTAGGCATAAGAGCCCTGGCAGCAGCTAACGCATAGTTTCCACCTGACCCAATGGCTGCAACATTAAATTCGGGTTCTAGTACATCTCCTGAACCAGTTATTACAAAAATATCATCCCCATCGGATACTATTAACATAGCCTCTAAGTTTTTGAGATATTTATCAGTTCTCCAATCTTTAGCTAGCTCGACAGATGCCCGAGCTAATTGACCTGGAGATGCCTCAAGTTTTGCTTCTAGGCGCTCTAATAAAGTGAAGGCATCCGCTGTTGAGCCAGCAAATCCAACTAAAACATCCTCTCCTCCCGGGGAAAGCCGCCTAACCTTTTTAGCTGTACCCTTTATTACTGTTTGACCCAAACTAACTTGGCCATCACTGGCAATAACCACTTCTTTATTTTTTTTTACAGCCAATATAGTAGTTCCATGCCAGCCTGATGAATTAATATTAGACATATATTCCTCCATTATCGATCTTGACTTTAAAACTCTAGCTTCAGCTTAGGGACCGCTCGATCTCTTGACGCTCAAAAATCTCTATAATGTCTTCCGGCCTTATATCTTCGTAAGCCTCAAAGGCCATACCACATTCTTGTCCAGATTGTACTTCAGAAACTTCATCTTTAAACCGTTTTAAAGTTTTAAGGGTTCCTTCATGAATAACAACATTGTCTCGCAACAACCGGACTCCAGCCGACCTTCGTGCTACACCCTCCGTTACAATACACCCAGCGACTCGCCCTACACCAGTTACTTTGAACACTTCTTTGATTTTAGCGTATCCAATGAATGTTTCCTTAATCTCTGCCGAAAGAAGGCCGGAAGCAGCTTTCTTTATATCATCTACTAAATCATAGATTATCGAATAGTATCTTATTTCTAACCCTTTTTGATTTGCAGTGGTACGAGCCGTGCTGTTTGCTCTTACATTAAAGCCGATAACTGGTGCACCAGATGCTTCTGCTAATCCAACATCTGATTCTGTAATTGCACCAACACCAGAATGAAGAACCCGGACACGAACTTCAGAGTTTCCTATTTTTTCCATAGCCTGCACTATGGCTTCCACAGATCCTTGAACATCCCCTTTTACAACTATGGGCAACTCAGAGACTTCTTTATCGTCCTTTGCTTTTGCCATCAGCTGTTCCAGAGTTGTAGAGGCCCCAGCGGCAGCTCTTCGATCTTTAGCAGCGCTATTACGATAAGAAGATATTTCTCTGGCCTGAGCTTCGGTATCTACAACGTTTAGAACGTCTCCTGCTTCTGGAGTTCCATTTAAACCTAAAACCTCTACTGGAGTGGATGGCCCAGCCTTGTTAATACGTTCACCTTTATCGTTAATTAAGGCCCGCACTTTTCCATATTGTTCTCCTACAACAAATATATCACCCTGTTTTAATGTACCATTTTTTATCAAAACTGTCGCAACAGCGCCTCTACCGACATCAAGACTTGCTTCTATTACTGCGCCTGATGCAGCTCTATTTGGGTTCGCTTTTAAGTCTAACAACTCAGACTGAAGTGAGATACTTTCTAAAAGGGTGTCGAGCCCCTGGCCAGAAATAGCGGAAACCTCAACATCCAAAACATCGCCTGACATCTTTTCCACTATTATTTCATGCTGTAGTAAATCTGTCCTGACCTTATCAGGGTTAGAGTCTTCTTTATCCACTTTATTAATAGCAACAATAACAGGCACCTTGGCAGCTTTAGAATGGTTTATAGCTTCTACTGTCTGAGGCATAACAGCATCGTCAGCAGCGACGACTAGAATAACGATGTCAGTGACTTGTGCTCCTCTAGCCCGCATTGAAGTGAATGCAGCGTGGCCAGGTGTATCTAAAAAAGTTAAAGGTGAACCATCTTGGACCACTTGATAGGCTCCGATGTGTTGTGTTATACCACCCGCTTCACCAGATGTTACTTTGGAGTTTCGAATAGCGTCCAGTAGCGAGGTTTTACCGTGGTCGACATGGCCCATTACAGTAACTACTGGGGGACGTTTTACAAGATCTTTTTCATCGTCTATTATTTGATCAATTACATCTTCAACATCAGAATCTGCGACTCTGACGACTTTATGGCCAAATTCTTCTATTATTAATTCTGCTGTGTCTGCATCTAGAGTCTCATTTTGGGTTGCCAGGATTCCGTTGTTCATTAGTGATTTTACTACATCTGCAACTCTTTCTGCCATACGGTTCGAAAGCTCTTGAACTGTAATAGCTTCGGGCAATTGAACATCTCGAACTATTTTTTCCCGTTCTACAGCCTGGCCTAACATTTTTTGACGCGCTCTTTCTTGTTTTCTTCTCATAGCAGCCATAGATCTCTGTCTACCGCCATCAGCACCGGCTAGAACTTGATTTAAGGTTAGTTTGCCGGACCTCCGACCATCACCATCTCTGGGAGTTTTACCCTTACCTTTATTTTTCTCACCATCCTCTTCTGGTTTTTTGGACGGAGAACTTGAAGATTTATTATTTGATCGGTGTAATGAACTAGGGGTTGAATCAGATGGTTTTACTAAAGGAGGGGGTGCTGAGTTTAAACTGGCTATTTCTAATTCTTTAAGTTTTTTAGCATCCTCTTCTGTTTTTCTTCTAGCTCTTTCCACGCGTTCTTTTGCGGCCCTTTCTTTTTCGGTATTTTCAGCCAGCCTTGCAGCACGCGCTTTGGCCTGATCTTTTTCTTCCTGCTGGCGTCGAGCAGCCGCTTCTTTTTCGTGTTCTTTCGCTACCTTTAGAGCATTTAACCGACGCTCCATTTCTGCATCAGTAATTCCAGATGGTCTTTTTGACAAACTGGGTGTACTTGTTGATACAGGACTTTTTGGGGGTATTTGAGGTGTAGTTTTTGGAACAATGATGCGCTTACGTTTTGTTTCAACGACTACACTTTTTGTCCGCCCGTGGCTAAAACTTTGCTTAACATTACCGGCCTTTGGGCCGCCCCCACGTATTCCTAGAGGTTTTTTTTCATCACGATCACTCATATTTATCTTCGCCCTTCTGGATGGATTGGCAGCTGCTTATCTCACGTATTCCCTTAATGCGCAAAGCCTCTAACGAAATTTCTTTATATAAGCCACCGTTCATGATTGTGGCATGTATCACACTTTCTCTACCGAAAGCCAAACCTAATTCACGCATGGTTAAACAATTTATCAAGCTATGTTCTCCAACGGGTGGCCTCAAGCGGGATTTTTCTCTAGTTGACCCATCTAAAGCCTGTATTAATAGCTTTGCTTTTTTTAGTTCAAGCTGTATTTTGGTTTTTTCATAGCCAAAGACTGCTTGCTGGGCTTTCCTCGCGATAGAAATTAAGTTAATTAGCTTTTTAAGAACAGATATTTCGACAGCGCTTGTTAAATCCTGATCTACTTCCACGGATCTCCTAAGAACAGAAGAAAATAGGTTTTGTTTGATTGCCGTTTCTAAGCTTTTCTTCTTAGATTCTACCCACAGACCTTTACCCGGTAACTTATAAAACACATCTGGTACGACACCTCCATCAGGTCCGATTACAAAGCGTACCATTGACCTAGTGTTCATTAGTGATCCGGTAGAAATACAGCGTCTCTGTATGGTTTTTTTTGCGGCTACATTCAAATTTTTACCTCACTGCAAACTATTTTAACACTTACATGCTAGATTCAGGCACTTCTTCATCGGGGACGCTATTACCGGCCTCTAAATCTGAAGGATCTACCCATCCCAGCTGAATTCTAGCGGTCATAACAAGATTTTGTGCTTCAGCTAAAGAAACATCAAACTTTTCTAAAACGCCAGTATCTTTAACACGTTCACCATTGACTGTTGTCCAGCCGCCGGCTAACTCCCAGTCAGCGCAGGTTGCAAAATCTTCTAAAGTTTTTACATCATCGGTTGACAGCGCTTCCAACATTTGAGGGGTTAATCCTTCAAACCTAACCAAGCTCTCTTCAACACCATTAGCTCGTGCTATTTCTAAGGATTTCATATCCCGGGCATTCAAATAATCTTTTGCGCGAGCCTGTAACTCCTCTGCTGTTTCTTGGTCTACCCCGTCGATAACCATCAACTCATTGACCTCAACATAAGCTACCTCTTCAAGAGAGGTGAACCCTTCAGAAACTAGGAGTTGGGCAAAAAACTCGTCTAGATCAAGAGTTTCTATGAATAGCTTAGTTTGCTCCTCAAACTCACTTTGACGCCGAGCACTTTCTTGCTCTTCTGTCATAATATCAATATCTAAACCTGTTAGTTGAGAGGCTAACCTCACATTTTGACCGCGTCTACCTATTGCCAAAGATAATTGCTCATCTGGGACTACAACTTCTATTCTTTCAGCCTCTTCGTCTAAAACCACTTTTGTTACTTCTGCTGGTTGGAGAGCGTTAACTAAAAACGTAGGCTGATCCTCATTCCAGGGTATTATATCTATTTTTTCCCCCTGTAATTCGTTTACAACAGCTTGCACTCTAGACCCTCTCATTCCGACACAAGCCCCAACAGGATCTATTGAAGTATCATGAGAAATCACAGCTATTTTAGCTCTTGAGCCAGGATCTCTGGCAACGGATTTTATATCTATAATACCCTCATAAATTTCAGGAACCTCCATCTTAAAAAGTTCTGCCATAAATTGGTTATCTGTTCTGCTAAGAAAAATTTGTGGCCCCCGAACTTCGCGTTTAACTTCTTTAATATAAACTCTAATTCGATCATTTGGTCTATAGCTTTCTCTACCAATTTTTTCGTTGCGTCGTAGTATGGCTTCACCGCGCCCTACATCTACAATAATATTTCCGTATTCTTCTCGTTTCACAACACCGTTCATAATCGTGCCGGCACGATCTTTAAACTCTTCGTACTGCATATCTCGTTCTGCTTCTCGAACTTTCTGAAGTATCACCTGCTTTGCCGCTTGAGCTGCTATTCTACCCATCTCCACAGGAGGAATTTCATCTCTAATCTCATCACCAATTTTAGGATTATCTTTTAGACTAATTGCTTGAGACATAGTTACCTCAGAAGAGATGTTTTCCACCAGCCCCTCTTCAACTATCGTCCTAACTCTGGTGAAAGTTGCTCTCCCAGTTTTTCGATCAATTTCAACTCTAATATCAAGCTCTGCTCCATATCTAGATTTTGCTGCGCGAGCCAGACTTTCTTCCATTGCTTCAATCACAAGGCTCGGGTCAATCATTTTTTCTCTAGCTACTGCTTCAGCCGTTTGTAAAAGTTCAAGTTGATTCGCTGATGTTATTGCCATTTCAGTTATCTCCTTTGTGATTGGTGGTTTCATCTATTCGGTCAAAATTCTCTAAGTTAAAATCGCTTCCGCTTTTCCTATTCTTTAATACGTCTCTTATTAATTTATCAGTTAAAATGAGCTTAGCCTCTGAAATTAGTTTGAAGTCTAATTTAGTAAATTTACCGCCATGAACTAAAGTAATAATATCGCTTTCAATATTATAAATTTCACCCCTAAAGCGGCGTTGGCCGTTTATTAGTTCAAGGGTCTCTAATTTTACCTCATAACCCTGCCAATTATTAAAATCCTTTAAACGAGTTAGCGGGCGATCTATTCCAGGTGAAGATACTTCTAAAACATATGCTTCGTTAATAGGGTCCTCGACGTCAAGCAAAACTGATATGTCGCTTGATATAATGGAACAGTCTTCGACATTTATTTCACCAACCTTTCGGTCAGCCATTATTTGTAGAGTAGACGTTTCACCCGCCACTAATCGAACTCTAATCAACTCATAACCAAGTGTTTCTAATGTAGGTGTAATAATAGCCGATATTTTTTTCTCTACAGGTGAAAAAGAAATCAAATCATTCATATTAAAGTATTCCAACAAAAAAACGGGCTAGCAGCCCGTTATGTTATTTCGGTGGAGCTTTATCCTTTAAAACTCCGCTATAAAAACTCTTTAAACCTTTTAAAAAAAATATTCAAGAGGTCATAAAGCTATTAACTTAATAAATGTTTTAAAAAATCTAAAAGTACTTAATACGCTGTATTAGTTTATCTGTCGCAAGTATTAATGCATTTGAGATTTCAGGTTCTGAAATGGCATGTCCTGCAAAATTAATAAGCCTAAGTTTAGCTCGTTCCCATGATTTTGCTAAATTATAGGCGGATTCAGGCGGGCATATTAAATCGTAACGACCCTGAATAATATCTGCAGAAAGATGAGAAATTTTTCCAATATTTTCTAATATATGATTATCGGAATTTAAAAACCCTTTATAGAAAAAGTAGTGGCATTCTATTCGGGAAAAAGCCCTAGTATAGTCTGATGGGTTTTCATAAAAAATTTCCTCGGATCCAAAAATAGCTAGGGCTGTCTCCCAGCCAGCCCATATAGCAGAAAACTTTTTTTCCATGCTTAGATTGCCGGAAAATAATCGTTTTTTATAAGCTGAAATTAAGTTTTGTTGTTCAGAGCTTGGCATGATATTTTTGAATTTTTCCCAATGCTCAGGGAAAAACTTTCCAGCACCCCCCCCATAAAACCAATCTAATTCTTTAGAAGTCATTAAAAAAACCCCACGGAGTATCATATGTAGTACCCTCTCAGGATACTCTTCCCCATATAAGAGAGACAGAGTAGATCCCCAACTTCCACCAAAAAGAGCCCATTTTTCGATGTTTAAAAGATTTCTAATTTTTTCAATATCAGAGATTAAATCCCAAGTAGTATTATTTGAAACCTCTGCAAATGGGGTAGACTTACCACAACCACGCTGATCAAATAGTATTATATGATAATGTATAGGGTCAAAATAGCGTCGCATGTGTGGGCTACTTCCACCACCAGGTCCGCCATGCAGTACTAATATAGGAATACCTTTTGGATTTCCACATTGTTCAAGGTAAATACTATGGCCCTCCCCAACATCGACCATTTGCCTGCTGAAAGGCTGTATTGGAGGATATAAGTTGCAAGCCGCGCGGTTTTGTCCTGCCGATTTGTCCATGCAGCTATGTATAACAGAAAGTGCTCAAGCGAAACAATAAAACTTAGGAAACCCAAATGACTACAACAGTTGATGATTTAGAAATTGAGAAGTTTCAAAAAATGGCTTCTGAGTGGTGGGATCCAAAAGGAAAATTTAAACCTCTCCATATGTTAAACCCATGCCGCTTGGATTATATTAACTCACAAATTTCTTATGAGTTTGACATAGATTTAAAAGAAGACTTACCTTTTAAAAATTTAAGTATACTTGATATAGGCTGTGGTGGAGGTCTATTGAGTGAACCGATGGCGCGTCTAGGAGCAAATGTAACTGGTGCGGATGCATCTGAAAAAAATATAAAAGTTGCTAAGACTCATTTAAAAAAATCTGACCTTAAGGTTAACTATATTAACAGTACAGTAGAAGATTTATTGAGCGCAGGTCATAGGTTTGATGTGATTTTAAATATGGAGGTTGTCGAGCATGTGTTAGATACAAAAATATTTCTTCGTTGTTGCAAGGACCTTCTAAAGAGTAGGGGGTTAATGATTTGCTCTACTATTAATAGAAACTTAAAAAGCTACATGATGGCAATAGTTGGTGCAGAATATGTTATGAGGTGGCTTCCAAAAGGTACCCACGACTGGAATAAATTTATTAAACCAAATGAATTGGCTGAAATGCTGGACACATCCGGTCTTAAGCAAGTTGACAAAAGAGGTTTCGTTTTTAATCCGGTATCTTGGTCCTGGTCTTTGTCGGAAAAAGATCTTTCAGTTAACTATGTAACAGCTAGTATAAAAACCAACTAGGGCTCTGATTTTTCACTTAACTTAATTCTTAAATCTCTAAGAACAGGTATTACTTCGCGTAATTCATTGGGGCCTACTTTATTTAAAAGCCCTTCAACGATAGGGACGATTTTTTCAAAAGCGGAATCCCGTGCTTTTTTTCCAGATGGACTAATTGTAACCAATTTTTGTCGGGCATCATTCCAATCAGGGTTAATATGGATATGCCCTGCCCACTCAAGCTTTCTAAGAGTATTTGTAATAGCGCCTTTAGTTAGGTTAAATGTTTTAGCAATTTGGGCAGGGGTTCTAGGATCACTAACTCCGGCAAGATGATTTAGAACTGAGAACTGTGAGAGCTCCATTCCTTTTGGTAAAGCCCTGGCCAGTTGATTGCGTGCTAATTGTTCTGCCATAAAAAGTTCACTAAAAAGTGCTATTGCTAAAAAATTACTAGATTTTTCCATAAAAAATTAACTTTCCTCAACTTTATTCTTTTAGCGTTTCTAAGTTCAGCTTAACTGCAACTTAAATGCATCATACATAAAATAGCATACACCTGTTTAATATAAACTTAAGAGTGATAAATAGGTCAATGATCCTTAAAGCCGCTTAGCTAGATTAATATTTCAAGTATATTAATAATAATCTTTACATTATAGAATTAAATATGAACCCACCCAAGGCTTTATTTGATAGAAAAACCCTTTTAAAGAAAAGAGCACGCGCGGGTTCAAAGCTAACAGAAAGCTTTCTAATGTATGAGGTGCTGTCGGAATTTAAGGAACGAATTTTAGATTCGAATAGAACGTTTTCTAATAAAGTAGTAATAACTAGCTGTTCAAGTTTCTGGCATAAGCATATGCCAAAAGCGGAAATAATTAGTGACGAATCAACCTTAACCTTGAGGCCATTGGACTATGATTTAGTTCTACATACGCTATGTTTGCATTGGGCTAATGATCCTGTGGGTCAACTAATCCAGTGTAGGAGGGCGTTAAAGCCAGACGGTTTATTCTTATGTGCTCTGTTAGGCGGTAAAACCCTAAACCAGCTCAGAGATTCCTTATCTATTGCAGAGGCTAAACTTTATGGAGGATTATCAAATAGATTTTCACCAATGGCTGAGATTAGAGAAGTAGGAAATATTTTGCAAAGGGCAGGTTTTTCTCTACCCGTAGCTGATAGCATTAAGCTCGACGTTTCTTATAGATCAATATATCATTTGATTCACGACTTAAGAAATATGGGTGAGACTAACGCGCTATCTGAACGAAACAAAGGATTTTCAAGAGCTAAGCTATTTGTGGAAGCGGCAAAGATCTACCAAAGAAAATATAAATCAAGAGAAAACGGTATCATAGCAAGTTTTGAGATTATATTCTTGGCTGGCTGGGCTCCAGATGCTAGTCAGCCACAACCGCTTACTCCAGGATCAAAAGCTACACCACTCTCAGATGTTTTGAGTAGTTTTGAAGTTAATACGAAAAATAAAAAAGAGAAGAAAAATAATGATTACAAAAAAACATAATAAAGACTCTAATTTGCCCGGAGAACATCCAATTGTTTTGACTGAGAAAATAGGAGTATTACTTACTAATTTGGGCACCCCAGACCATTACACTTACTGGCCAATGAGACGATACTTAGGGGAATTCCTGTCTGATAGAAGAGTTGTGGATTATTCCCCATGGTTGTGGCAACCACTGCTTCAATTAATTATATTAACTAGAAGACCTTTTTCGAGTGGAGCTGCTTATAAAAGTATTTGGAATCATGAAAAAAACGAAAGCCCTCTTTTAACAATTACAAAATCTCAAACGGAAAAATTAAGGGAGAGATTGAAAGCTCATTATGGAGAAAAAGTCGAAGTAAGCTTTTGTATGCGTTATGGGAACCCCTCTACCACTTCAGCTGTTAAGGCATTAATTAAGTCTGGTTGTACAAAGATACTGTTCTTTCCACTGTATCCTCAATACGCGGGGCCGACCTCAGCTACAGCCAACGATAAGTTTTTTCAATCCCTTATGACTGAGAAATGGCAGCCAGCCGTACGAACTGTCCCGGCATATTTTTCTGACGCAAACTATATAGATGCGTTAGCAAAATCGGTAGAGGAAGCATATTTAAAAAGTAAAGAAAGGCCAAATATCTTAGTATGTTCGTATCATGGTGTGCCTAAAAGGTACCTTATGGAGGGAGATCCCTATCACTGTCAGTGTCAGAAGACTACAAGATTGCTAAAGGAAAGATTGGGATGGAAAAATACAGAAATCGTTACAACGTTCCAGTCTCGGTTTGGTCCAGAAGAATGGTTAAAGCCATATACCGTAAATGAGGTTGCTAAATTAGCAAAAGATGGAAAAAAGAGAATAGCGGTTATTGCACCAGCCTTTTCTGCTGACTGCATAGAAACTTTGGAAGAAATTAACGAAGAGATTCAGGAAAGTTTTAAAAATGCGGGTGGAGAGGTGTTTATGTATATACCATGTTTGAATGATCATGAAGATCATATCGACGCTCTTTCTAAAATTATAGATCAGAATCTATTAGGTTGGGTTTGATTGTTAACACAGAGGTTCTTAAGAACCAACTAAATCCCTGAGGTGAGCTATCAGAGGTATGTCAGCTGGCAACATTTTTACGTTCATTAGCTGATTCGGGTAATACCATTTTAACTCTTGGTTTTCTCTGGGTTTAATAATACCCACCCATTTCCTGCATACATAAAGAGGCATAAGAAGGTGAAATTCTTTGTATTTATGGCTTGCAAAAGTAAGTGGTGCCAGGCAGCTGTTCCACGTATTTATGCCTAATTCCTCTTCAAGTTCACGGATTAATGCATTTTCGGGTGTTTCATGAGGTTCTACTTTTCCACCAGGGAATTCCCAAAAACCAGCCATAACTTTTCCTTTAGGCCGTAAATTGACTAAAACACGACCATCTTTGTCAATTAATGCGGCACAGACTACTAACTTAATTTCCATTTGTGAAAACCCTTTAGGATCGATAGTCGGCATTTATTGAAATGTAAGAATGTGTAAGATCACAGGTCCAGACAGTTGACTTAAAACCCCCTAACCCTAATTTGACACGAATTAATAGCTCTTGGTTTTTCATGTACTGGGCTGCTTTGCTTTCCTTATAAGTTGGTGATAACCAACCATTTTTTGCAACCAATATATCACCGAAATAAACACTTATTTTATCTCTTTCAACTGGAGCTCCTGACTTCCCAATAGCCATAATAATTCTCCCCCAGTTAGGGTCTTCTCCTGCGATAGCTGTTTTTACTAATGGAGAGTTTGCTACAGACATTGCGACATTATGAGAATCTTTTTGTCGCTTTGCTCCTTCGACTAAGATTTCTATAAACTTTGTTGCACCTTCCCCATCTTTTACCACTTGGTGACTAAGGTTTAACATTACTTTTTCAAGTCCGGCTTTAAAGGCTTTGTAAGAGTTAGAATTAATAGAATTTATACGATCAGCCCCGGATTTACCGGTTGCTGCAACCAATAATGTATCTGATGTAGATGTATCACTATCAACTGTTATACAGTTAAAGGTTTTTCCGACTAATTCGGATACAACTTTTTGTAGAAGTGTTTTTGTGATACTCGCATCAGTAAAAATATAAACCAGCATTGTAGCCATGTCTGGGGCAATCATGCCAGAGCCCTTTGCAATTCCACAAATGTTTACGGATTTCCCGCCAACACTAATGGTTTCACTGGCCCCCTTGGGAAATGTATCTGTTGTCATTATTGCAGTAGCAGCAGCAGCGAAGTTATCCTCACGCAAGGAGTTTTTTAATGCAGGAATAGCATTTATCAGTTTATCTACTGGAAGTGGTTCACCAATTACACCTGTGGATGATGTGAAAACATTACTCTCAGGTAAACCAAGTGAATCTGATACAGCCGTCACTAATTTTCTAACAGATAGGTCACCAACCTTGCCAGTAAAAGCATTGGCATTTCCAGAATTTACAAGAAAAGCAAAGCCACTATTTGATAGAGTTTGTTTTTGAAGCTTTTCTTGACAATCTAAAACCGCACTTGATCGAGTTGAAGACTTTGTAAAAACACCTGCAATTGAAGATAATGGAGATATAGACGCGAGCATCGTATCTGCCCGACTTCCATTTTTTATTCCAGATGCATGTGCCGAAAATGTAACCCCTTTTACTGAAGGAAGATTTGGAAAACCGCCTTTTGGGGCTAAAGGAGAAATTTTTATTGCTGCTGACATGTTGGCTGCACCTTAAAGGTTACTTTGAAATTAATTCAATATTTCTAATTATAGAAGGGTTTATGGAGATTTCTGACCTTATAACTTCTGTTTTTGAAGTTAGGTTCTGAATTTCTGTTTTAACATCTTTTTGCCTTAAAGACTGTTCAATTTTTGGACGAACTTCCTCTAAACTTGGTATAGCTTTTTCCCGCACATCAATCAGTTTAATAATATGCCAGCCAAATTGAGTTTGTATTGGATCAGAAATTTCACCAACTTTTAGTCCTAAAACAGCTTTTTCAAATGGTGGAACCATCATACCCTTACTAAACCAACCTAAATTACCACCGCTAGGTCCACTAGGGCCAGTCGATCTGGTCTTAGCAAGTTCAGAAAAATCCTTGTTTGCCTTTAGCATACTCTGGACCTCTGAAGCTTCGGGTTCGGTTTCTAGCAATATATGTGATGCATTAAACTCTTTATCAGCCGCTGATATTTTATACTGCGATTCGTAAAATTCTTTAATTCTAGTCTCTGACAGTTTTCTCAAAGTTATTTTTTCGATATATAAGTTGGCTAAATAGGTTCGAATTTGATTCTCATATTCATACTTAATTTCGGAGAAGTTTTGTTTTTTTACGTTTTCTGCAACTACCGCCTGTTGAATAAGTTGATCTAATATGCCGTTGAATAAAGTACTGTCATCTAGATTCTTATATTGAGTAGTTAATCGACTCTGTAGCGCTATAACGTGACCTAGAGTAATTTTAGTTTCACCTACTGTTGCTAAAATCGTATTAGCGTCTTGAGAAATAACATTGCTTGGTAAAAAAGTAATAATAAAGCTGAGATAAGCTGGCATAAGTAGTTTCTTCATTACTGGTCTCCACAAATATTAAAAAAGTACTGGGCGTTGACACGAAACGAGTCGCACCTTACATCGCCGTACATTAGTGTTTATATAGTACGTGTAGCGATATAATTTAAAAACGTATAGATATCAAAGTTACAACAGATAAATAAATTAAAAGAATTAGGGCAGTTTATAATGTTAGGTTTTGGGGTTATTTCAAAAAAGCTTTTTGGATCAGCTAATGATAAAAAAATAAAACAATCTAAACCATTAGTAGAGAAAATTAATAATTTAGAAGAGAAATTTAAAGCTTTTTCAGATGATGAAATAAAGCAAAAAACAGATGAACTAAGAAGTAGAGTTACTTCGGGAGAGACAATGGATAATCTCTTACCAGAAGCATTTGCTAATGTTAGAGAGGCGGCAAAAAGATCTATAGGTCTCCGTGCTTTTGATACACAGCTAATTGGCGCAATATTTTTACATCAAGGGAATATCTCTGAGATGAAAACAGGTGAGGGTAAGACATTAGTTGCAACCTTTCCAGCGTACCTGAACGCTCTATCGGGTAAAGGAGTTCATATAGTTACCGTGAACGATTATTTGGCAAAACGAGATGCAGAGTGGATGGGTAAAGTATATGACGCTCTCGGAATGAAAACAGGTGTTATATACCCTCAGCAGCTAGAGAACGAAAAGGGAGAAGCATATGCCGCTGATATAACATATGCGACTAATAATGAGTTAGGGTTTGATTATTTAAGAGATAATATGCGTTCTGATCTTTCTGAGATGGTTCAGCGTGAACATAATTATGCAATCGTTGATGAGGTTGATTCAATTTTAATTGATGAGGCTAGAACACCTCTGATTATTTCTGGCCCATCGGATGACCGCTCTGAACTTTATGTCAAGATAGATCAACTTATTCCATCTTTCACGAGCAACCATTTTTCTTTGGATGAAAAAACTAGGGTAGTAACCATAACTGATGAAGGCAATGAGTTCATCGAGAGCAAGCTTCATGAGATTGGATTACTTCCAGAAGATCAAACACTGTATGATCCAGAAAGTACGTCTCTAGTACACCACGTAACGGAAGCTCTTAAAGCGCATAAGGCATTTAAAAAAGATAAAGATTATATGGTTAGGAATAATGAAGTATTACTGATTGATGAATTTACAGGTCGGATGATGGTGGGGCGTAGGTTGTCTGGCGGCTTGCATCAGGCAATTGAAGCTAAAGAAGGTTGTGAAATTCAACCAGAGAATATTACATTAGCGAGTGTTACTTTCCAAAATTATTTTAGGTTATACAGTAAGCTTTCTGGGATGACTGGAACAGCAACGACGGAGGCGGAGGAATTTTTAGAAATATACGGTCTTGGTGTTGTGGATATTCCAACCAATGAACCTGTGGCAAGACTAGATGATCACGACGCTGTTTATAGAACCTCTACTGAAAAGTATAATGCTATTGTTTCAGAGATTAAGGCTTCTACTGAGAAAGGTCAGCCAGTTTTAGTGGGTACAACATCTATTGAAAAATCAGAGTTTTTAGCAAAACTTTTGGAAGAAAGTAATGTTGTACACAATGTATTAAATGCAAGGCAGCATGAAAAAGAAGCAGAGATTATTGCAAACGCTGGTAAGCTTGGAGCTGTTACAATCGCTACTAATATGGCTGGTAGAGGAACAGATATACAGCTTGGCGGTAATGTTGAAATGCGGGTTTTTCAGGCAATTGCTGAGCAACCAAATGAAGACCCTGAAAAAATTAGAAAAAAAATAGAAGAAGATACTCTAGAAGAAAAAGAGAAAGTTAAAGCTGCAGGTGGTTTATATGTTCTGGCAACAGAGCGGCATGAGAGTCGAAGAATTGACAATCAACTAAGAGGCCGTTCGGGACGTCAAGGAGATCCAGGAAAGTCTGCGTTTTTCTTAAGTCTTGAGGACGATCTGATGAGAATTTTTGGTTCCGAACGGCTTGACAAAATGTTGTCAACTCTGGGTATGAAAGAGGGGGAGGCAATTGTACACCCCTGGGTCAACAAATCATTAGAAAAAGCGCAAGCAAAGGTTGAGGGAAGGAACTTTGAAATTCGCAAACAGTTGCTTAAATTTGATGATGTTATGAATGATCAACGTAAGGTTATATTCTCCCAAAGATTAGAAGTCATGCGTTCTGAAGATGTCAGTGAAATCATTCAAGATATGCGATATCAACTTATTGATGATTTAATTGGTGATCATGTGCCACCTAAAACGTACCCTGACCAATGGGATATGGATGGCTTGCATACATCACTTAAAGAAAAAATGGATATTGATGCAGATGTTATTAGCTGGTCTAGCGAAGAGGGTTTTGATGATTCAGAAATAGCTGATAGATTATATAAGTTATCTGATGAAAAAATGGCGAAAAAGTCCGCAGATTTTGGATTAGAGACGATCCGAAATATAGAAAAACAAATTTTATTGCAAACAATAGATGGTAATTGGAGGGATCACTTACTTAAACTGGAACACCTGCGGTCAGTCGTCGGCTTTAGGGGATATGCCCAGCGAGACCCGCTAAATGAGTACAAAACCGAAAGCTTTCAGCTCTTTGAGGGCATGTTGGAAAGCTTAAGAGAAGATGTTTGTAAGAAACTTGGCCAAGTGAGGCCCATTTCAAAAGAAGAACAGGAACAAATATTAGCTCAACTGGCTGAACAGCAAAGAGAATTATCAAATCAGAATGATTCGTTGGCTGGAAATAGTGGAGACAGAAATGGATTAGAAGCAACTTTTGATGAGAATAATCCAGCATCCTGGGGAAATCCGGGAAGGAATGAAAAATGCCCCTGCGGTTCAGGAAAAAAATATAAACACTGTCATGGAAGATTCTAGGGGTTTAATTTTTTGAAAACTTACGGAGCTTTTATGGGTAGCTCGGATAGAAGAGATTTTGTGGAGACAATGTAAATATCTCAAAACCCTCAGAAGTAACGCCAACTGAGTGTTCAAATTGTGCCGAAAGAGACTTGTCGCGTGTAACAGCGGTCCACCCATCAGATAAAACTTTTGTTTCAGGTTTACCTAAGTTAACCATCGGTTCTATAGTAAAAAACATACCTTCTTCTAAAACAGAACCTGAGCCTGGAGTGCCATAATGTAAAACATTTGGAGGTGCGTGGAAAACAGTGCCAATCCCATGCCCACAAAAATCCCTAACCACAGACATTCTATTCTCTTCGACATATACCTGAATTGCATTACCAATATCACCAAATGTATTTCCAGGCCTGACTTTCTCAATACCTTTAAAAAGTGCATCATGCGTAACTTTAATTAAACGTTCTGATTTTACGCTTGATTTTCCAACAGGGTACATTCTACTTGTGTCCCCGTACCAACCATCAACTATTACTGTGACATCAATGTTAACAATATCACCGGTTTTTAATACTTTACTCGATGGGATTCCGTGACACACAACATGATTGATACTAATACATGAGGCGTGTTTATAGCCTCGGTATCCTATGGTTGCTGATTGAGCCCCAGCTTTTTCTATTTGTGTAAAAATAAAACTGTCTATCTTTTCGGTTGTTATTCCTGGGTGAATGATAGATGTTACAGAGTCTAAAATTTCAGCAGCTAAATTACCTGCCCGTCTGATACCCTTGAA
>JBMYRX010000035.1:0-21338 GCA_049602715.1 Paracoccaceae bacterium
TTAAACAAAAAATTAAATAAATATATATAATATAAAAAAAAATATAAGATATATTTACAATATACTTATAAAGTGATTACCCTATTAGTGTGCTCTTTTTTATGAAAGCGGTTTCAAAAATAATCTGGGCGATATTTATTTTTTGTTCGTTTCACAGGGAATGGAAGAAATATGAGTAAGGAAAACAAGATTACACCATCAGATATTTTAAGTGCTGAGAAACTTTTAGGTATTAGCTACTCAAAAGCGGAGCGAGAACAGATGGTTGAGAATCTTGAGGGTCAGATTCTTTCAGCAAAGGTTCGTAGGGGAGTTACTTTAAACAACGAGTCTCCAATGGCTTCCAAATTTGACCCAAGGTTACCCGGCTTTCAGATGCCATCGGGGTCCGACGTGAAGATAAGAATAAAACGAAAACCTATACCGAAAAAAGATGAAGATATCGCTTTCGCAAGTGTTGTAGACCAGGGTAATTGGATAAAATACGGCCTCATCACGAGTCGTCGATTAACAGAAATCTATCTTAGGCGGATTAAGAAATACCAAGGTAAACTCGAGTGTTTTGCTACTGTGACTAAGGACGAGGCGTTGGCAGAGGCTGATGCAATGGACTCTTTAACTAGAGCGAATATTAATCTGGGGCCTCTACATGGTATTCCCTATGGATTAAAAGATCTATTTGATACAAAAGGCATTACTACTGGGTGGGGAGCTGAACCTTATCGAAATAGGGTTCCATCTAAGGATGCAACAATCGTTAAAAAATTACGCGCTTCGGGTGCCGTAATGTTGGGTAAAACTACCCTAGGCGCGTTGGCCTATAATGATATCTGGTATGGTGGACGTACCAAAAACCCTTGGAATATAAATGAAGGTAGTAGTGGCTCTAGTGCAGGCTCAGCTTCAGCAACTGCAGCAGGTTTGTGTAGTTTTGCAATTGGCACAGAAACTCTTGGTTCAATTACATCACCAAGTCAAAGATGTGGAACAACAGGATTGAGACCTACTTTTGGACGCGTGAGTAGAGCTGGAGGTATGGCTCTTTGTTGGTCCTTAGATAAGGTTGGCCCAATTTGCCGTTATACAGAGGATACTGGAATTGTGCTATCAATTCTGAATGGCTATGATGAAAATGATTTGTGTAGTATCCGTGCACCTTTCAAATTTGATACGTCAAAGGAAATAAAAAATCTCGTCGTAGGCTATCTACCTGATGCGTTTAAGGTTGGATCTACAGATGTAGACCATGCTGCATTAAAAGCTGCGCGTAGTCTTGGGGTAAAGATTAAAAAAGTTGATATTGAGGATCTTCCGTACATGTCATTAATCAACATTCTTTACGCAGAAGCAGCTGCTGCATTCGAAAATCTTACTTTGTCCGGCAAAGATGATACGTTAACTTGGCAGGATGATGGTGCATGGCCGAATACATTTCGGAAAGCTAGGTTCTTATCAGCCGTTGATCATGTTCAGCTTGATCGCCTTAGATATCTTGTGATGAAAGCTCTGGATGAGCTTTTTGGTAAGATAGATATCCTTATTGGACCATTCGATACGGGACCTATGCTCGTTGCTAGTAATTTTACAGGCCATCCATGCCTGCATCTGCGGGCAGGGTTTCAGAAACTGGCCTCTCGTGGTGCAGCTTCGTTAGGGGACGGTAAGTTAAACACCGGTGAGGCTGGAGCAGGGCGGACGTTTACGGTCCCTCATGGAATTTCACTTTGGGGACGACTTTTTGAGGAAGAAACAATACTTAATTTTGGAATGGCACTAGAAAAAGTACTGGATGTTAACAAAAGGAGACCACGTCTTTAAATCACACAATATACCTTTATTTGAGCAGTAAGAACTGTAGGTCTTATAAATAGGATCTTCACTTAAAGAGCCACTATTAAGGGGGCCGAATTAAATTGACACATAGTAGAATAAAAAATTTGAAAAACGTTTAAATGAAAGGATAAAGTAATGAAAAATAAAATAATTCATAAAACAATGTCCGCATTGGGTATGACATTGATGCTTGGGTTTATATCACCTGTATCAGCAGCTGATGAGTGCCCGGTAAAAGGCGGCACGTTAGTGTGGGGTCATTCTGAAACAACACAAAACCTTTACACTCACCAAACCGGTACTATATCGACTATGAGAATATTACAAAATATCCATGATGGGCTTGTAACAACTGATAAGAACCTGAATATCATTCCTGAGCTAGCTGAAAGCTATGCGGTAAGTAAGGATGGAATGAGTTATACCTTCAAACTTCGCAATGGTGTGAAGTTTCATGATGGTTCGGATATGACATCTGCAGATGTAAAATACAGTTTTGAAAAAATAATGGACCCTGAAACTGGAGCAGTTAATAAACCAGTCTTCAATAGTGTTGGATCCATTGAAACACCTGATGACCATACTGTTATTATAAAGATGGATCAAGTTAATGCACCGTTCTTAGGTCGATTAGCAGCGCTCGGTGCGGGTGCTGTGATTCCTGAAGGATCTGCTGAGACACAGGGAGAAAACCCTGTTGGTGCAGGTCCATTAAAATTTGTTCGACGCGAATTTGGTAATGAAGTGGAACTTGAGCGTTTTGACGATTACTGGAATGGAGCCGCATGTATCGATCGTTTGATTGCCAGAGAGGTTACCGAACCAACAGTTAGACTCACTGGTCTACGCACAGGCGAAATGCATCTGATCAATGATATTCCAACAGACAGGATCGATGAAATTAAAGCAGATAAAAATCTTGAAGTATTAAGCTGGTCTCACGGTGTTTTTGATTTTGTAAACTTAAATTATAAACATGGTCCATTTCAGGACGAGCGAGTAAGATTAGCGATTGACTATATGATAGATAAGGAAACGCTTTTACAAGGAGCCCTTTGGGGGCAGGGCAAGACAGCGGCATCGCCAGGTTTCGCAAGTAGTGCGTCGTATAATGCAAGCCTTACTCAAAGGCCGCAAGATATAGCGAAAGCAAAGGCACTTTTGAAGGAAGCTGGTTATGGTCCTGGAGACTTGAAAGTTGTCTTTAAAGCGACAACTAATTACCCATATCATGTAGAAGCGGCTCAAATCTTAGTAGAGTGGTTCCGTGAGGCTGGTGTTGAGCTGACTATTGAACAGCTTACCTGGGCAGATTGGCTGAGCCAAGTTTGGGTGGATAAAGATTTCCAAATGTCTATGATGAACTTTAATTCAATCTGGGAAGAAGACTTCCTTTACTACAGCCTGTATAATTCGACAGGAGGGTTTAATTACCGAGGAATTAATGACCCTGTTATCGATGAACTTACAGAAAAAGCTCGTGTTACGGTAGACGATGCGGCTAGAGCTGATATCTACAGGGAGGTGCAGCAGCGAGTGTTTGATAAAGTTCATGATATTGTAGTATGGCACCGGAACAGTTCTTTTGGAGCACAAAAGAATGTGGGAGGGCTGGATACATTAGTTAATGCAGACGGTGCGACTTACCACTTTCACAGAGTGTGGTTAAAGGAATAAGAAAATGGTGGAGCGTGTAAAGCGCTCCATCTACTAAGTTTTCGTAAGGGTCAACATGGCATATCTTATCCAACGATTACTATCGATGGCAGTAACTCTTTTCTTAATTTCGATTATTACTTTTACTGTTACAAATATATTACCTGGTGATGTTGCCATGATGATTATGGGGACGCAATCAAACCCAGAGGCCTTGGAGAACCTTAGACAAAGCCTGGGTTTAAATGATCCATGGATCATTCAGTACGGTCGATGGATTTTTGGTATGTTAACTGGTGATTGGGGTAATTCTTTACTTTTTAAGATGCCAATTGGTCCCATTCTATTACAGAAGATGACTGCTAGTGGACTGATTGTACTGTTGTCCATGACCATTGCGCTTACTCTTGCTGTGCCTCTCGGAGTTTGGTCAGCTGTTTTTAAAAATCGGTGGCAGGATACTGCAAGTAGTTCGGCCTCGATACTCGGAGTTAGTTTACCAGATTTTTTCTGGGGTATAATGCTTATACTTCTTTTTGCGAGAGCTCTTGGTTGGTTTCCCTCATCCGGGTTTGTTCACCCAAATGAAGATTTGTTAATGGCACTCAAACATGCGTTTTTGCCCTCTCTGGCATTGGGGCTCGGGTTAATGGCTCATTTGACGCGAATGACCCGTGCTACAATGACTGGAATTTTAAGCCAAGAATTTATCCGCGTTGCTCGCGCAAAAGGGTTGGCGGAGAAAACTGTTGTCTGGCAGTATGGATTAGCAAATGCTGTTGGACCGGTCATGACAGTAGCTGGTCTTCAGATGGGATATCTATTTGGTTCGATTATTGTTATGGAAAGCTTGTTCAATTACACTGGGATGGGCTGGCTTACTTATCAGGCCTTATTGAACAGAGATATCCCTCTTATTCAAGCCACAGTTTTTGTCATCGCAGCGGTCGTCATGTTGGTCAATTTGTTAGTTGATCTTCTTTACCCAATATTTGACCCAAGGATACGTTTAAAGTGAGTATTTTAAAAAAATTTATGAATTTCAAGGGTTTAACGGGAATGGTTCTGGTTATTCTTGTCATTTTGATAGCAATTTTTGCTCCCTTAATAATTCCACCTGAATATGCTACAAGAATGGATATGAGGGCTAGGTTGGCCCCTCCAAATTTCAACCACTGGCTCGGCACTGATCAGTTGGGGCGCGATCTTTTCTATAGAGTAATGCTCGGTGCCCGGACCTCAATTAATATCGCTGCGTCTGCTGTGTTAATGAGTTTAATAATAGGTCTTCCCTTGGGCCTCATCTCAGGATATTTTGGTGGACGAACAGATAATATTCTCATGCGTCTTGTCGATACTTTACTGAGTTTCCCTGCTTTGCTACTTGCTCTTACAATTAGTGCTGTCCTTGGCCCAAATCTTCAAAATACGATTTTAGCCATCGGTATTGCGTTTACCCCTTACCTTGCTCGACTTATCAGGGGCGAAGCTCTAAGGGTTTCACAGATGCCTTACGTTGAAGCTGCGAGGTCATCAGGTGCAACGAATACCCGTTTAATTGTGGGTCATGTTTTACCAAATATTATGCCTGTAGTAATAGTGCAGGCCACTATAAGTCTTGCATTTGCTATTTTGGCGGAGGCTGGATTGTCTTTCTTGGGCTTGGGAACGCAGCCACCTGAGGCCTCTTGGGGTCTTATGATCCAAGCATCTAGAGACTACCTAGATCGCGCTCCATGGACAGCCTTAGTACCTGGTACGGCTGTTGCGTTGACTGTTTTAGGACTTAATATGTTTGGTGATGTTCTCAGAGATGTACTTGATCCGAGGTCACAGTCATGAGCACTAGTACTCAGAGTATTCCTAAAACAAAAAAAACAGATGATGACCCTGTAATTTCAATTGAAAATTTACAAGTTCAGTTTGAAACTGAGGGTGATACGATAATAGCTGTTAATGACGCTACTTTTAAAGTTCACCCAGGAGAGACCGTTTGCCTCGTTGGAGAGAGTGGGTCTGGAAAATCTGTCACCTCTCTTTCTCTAATGCGGCTCGTTGAGTTTGGGGGCGGTGAAATTAAGAATGGTCAGATGCTTTTATCTAGGAACGGACAAGGAACAATAGACCTTGCTGAAGCTGAGCCTGAGACAATGCGTTCCATTCGCGGTAACGAAATTGGGATGATCTTCCAAGAGCCAATGACATCGCTCAACCCAGTATTTTCAATTGAAAGGCAGTTGACAGATGGATTGCGGTTGCACACAAACCTATCAGCGGCTGAAACACGAGAAAAGGCGCTGGAGTTATTAAAAGAAGTTAGAATTCCTGATCCCGAGAAGAGGTTACGTCAATATCCACACGAACTCTCTGGTGGAATGCGACAACGAGTGGTTATTGCAATAGCTATGGCCTGCCGGCCAAGGTTACTAATAGCTGACGAACCAACAACTGCGTTGGATGTAACCATCCAAGCTGAAATCCTGAGCCTAATTAACCGGTTAAAGCGTGAAACTGGGATGGCAGTTCTTTTTATCACGCACGATATGGCGGTTGTCGCTCAAATGGCCGACCGAGTAGTCGTGATGTATCGGGGTAATCTAATTGAGCAGGGGCCTGTTGAAGACATCTTTTCTTTCCCGAAAGAAAAATATACCCAGGCTCTATTAGCCGCAGTTCCTCAACTGGGAGAGATGGCTGGGACATCTAAACCGAGGCCCCTCGCGATACCAGGAAGCCCAGCAACACTTGAGACTGTTAAGGTTGACGAAGTCGAAACTACTAAGAAAGCTCTTCTTGAAGTTAAGAACCTCGTTACAAGGTTTCCCGTTTATGGTGGTATTTTACGGAGGAAAGTGGCCAATGTTCACGCTGTTGAAGATGTATCTTTTTCGATAAACAAAGGAGAAACAATGGCTCTAGTTGGAGAGTCGGGGTGTGGAAAATCAAGTTGTGGGAGATCTATCTTACGGCTTGTAGAACCGGTCTCAGGTGAAATACACCTCAACGGCAAGGATATTATCTCTCTTAGTGATCATGATTTGAGGAACTCTAGGCGAGATATGCAAATGGTATTTCAAGACCCATTCGCATCATTAAATCCGTATATGAGACTTAGAGAACAGATTGCCGAGCCCTTAAAAAACTTTGGGCTGGGCTCAAAAACTGAAAGAAACGATCTTGTCGCCGATATTTTGAAGAAAGTTGAATTGCCATTGTCTTTTTTGAGTCGGTTTCCGCATGAGCTCTCGGGTGGTCAGAGACAACGCGTAGCTATTGCACGCGCTATAGTAGTCAACCCGAGTCTTGTCATAACAGATGAAGCTGTTTCGGCTTTAGATGTATCGGTTCAGGCCCAAGTGTTGAATTTAATGATGTCTCTTCAGGATGAATTAGGCTTATCATACTTGTTTATTAGTCATGATATGGCCGTTGTTGAGCGAGTTTCACACAAGGTAGGGGTTATGTATCTAGGAAGACTAGTTGAACTCGGTAGTAGAGCGCAAATTTTTGAAAATCCACAACATGATTACACGCGCTCGCTTTTGGCAGCTGTTCCAATAGCCGATCCAAAACAAAGAAACATTTTAGGTGATATGAGTTTTAAGCCGATACCCTCACCAGTCTTTCCTGTAGGGCATCGAGTTGATAGTCCGATTTATGACGAAATCGAAGATGGTCATTTAATTCTTAGGAATTAATATCAACTCGTACTAGCCCTACTCCTGAGATGGTAACGACTCCCTGTAACTATGATTTGATGGTTGACTGTTTAGTCAAGATCTATAATTAGCAATGTAGTTTTTAAAGTATTATTTTTAAATAAAGCTTGTCGTATATCAAACAAGCTTTTTATATTTTCAAGGAAAGCATTCTTCAATGAGTATTACGAGCGATTTTGGCTTTGGGACACAGATTAGAAAGTCTCCTTTCTTTGACTCTACGGTAAAGTGGGGCGCAAAAGGTTTTTCGGTTTACAATCATATGTATATTCCAAGAGATTTTGGTGATCCTGAAGAAAACTTTTGGAACTTAGTCAATAATGCTATTCTTTGCGATGTCGCCGTCGAGCGACAGGTTGAAATTACTGGTAAAGATGCCCAAAGATTTGTTCAATTATTAACCCCTAGAGACTTATCTAAACTTTCTGTCGGGCAATGTAAGTATATTCTAATTACAAACGCTCAGGGTGGTATTATAAATGACCCTATTTTACTTCGTCTAGAACAGAATAGATACTGGATTTCGCTCGCGGATAGTGACGTTTTATTATGGGCCCAAGGGGTTGCGGTGAACTCTGGTCTCGATGTAAATATTTTTGAACCTGACGTTTCTCCACTTCAGTTGCAGGGCCCCAATTCGGGTAAAATAATGGAAGTGCTATTTGGAGCTAGTATAACAGACTTAAGGTATTATTGGTTACGTGAATTTGATCTAGACGGAATCCCCTTAATTGTTTCTCGTACCGGTTGGTCGAGTGAACTCGGTTACGAACTTTTCCTTTGCGACAGTACCAAAGGGGATATTTTGTGGGAAAAAATTATGAGTGCTGGAGCTCCATTTAATTTGAAACCTGGGCATACTTCGTCAATTCGAAGGATTGAGGGGGGTATGCTATCTTACCATGCAGATATGGATATTTATACAAACCCATTTGAGTTGGGTTTAGATCGATTGGTAGAATTAGAAACTGATTTACAATTTATTGGAAAGGCAGCTTTAAAGAAAATTAAGTGCAGTGGAATAAAACGAAAGCAAGTTGGTCTTGAAATTTTAGGGTCGCCCTTAAATGGACCCAACACTCGTTTTTGGCCTTTAGAAATAGGTAAAAAAATTGTTGGAAAAGTTACTTCGGCGGTTTATTCTCCAAGACTTAAAAAAAATATTGCTCTTGCAATGGTTGAAGTCGAACATACTACAATGAGTACTGATTTTGAAGTCATTACACCGGAAGGTAATTTACAAGCAAATGTTGTTGAGAAACCTTTTTTTGATCCCAATAAAAAGATAACCACCGCTTGATATCATTGCTGTATCTTTGGTTAAAAAAAAGAATAGGATAGTCCCTTTTGATGTATCTTGGCGTTGCATCGGGACTATTATAACTATATATTTTATATATATACGCTAATTAATTAACTCAAAAACCTTATCTAATAATTGGAGCTTTTCTATGGATGTAACTAAATTACACTTCGATACAGCTGAACTTTTGAAAGGCCTCAGGCCTTGGATTGAATGTGAGAGCCCGACTCATGACTCTGCTGCAGTAGATCGTATGATGGATCTTGCAGCCTATGATCTTGCTGGACTCGCAACTATCGAACGAATTCCTGGTAGAATGGGGTTCGGGGGCTGCCTACGCGCGCGTCTCCCACATCCAGATTTTGGTCAACCGGGAATACTAATTGCCGGACACATGGATACAGTTCACCCAATTGGCACTTTGGATGTCTTACCATTCAAGCAAGAGGGAGATATTTGTTATGGCCCTGGTATCCAAGATATGAAGGGTGGAAACTTTGTAAGCGTTGAAGCAATAAAAAAATTAATACTTATGGGACACCAAACACCGCTACCGATAACAATCCTTTTCACCCCAGATGAGGAGGTGGGAACACCATCAACACGTGAATTGATTGAGGCTGAAGCTAAACGTAATAAATATGTTTTGGTTCCAGAGCCCTGTCGCGAAGACGGTGGTGCTGTAATTGGTCGTTACGCTATCGCAAGATATAATTTGCGGGCTTTTGGTAAACCTAGTCACGCAGGAGCACATCTCAAAGATGGTCGTTCTGCTATAGCTACAATGGCTAGTAAAATTGGTGAAGTCGAAGCTATGACTAGTGATGATTGTACATTTAGTGTGGGTGTAATCAATGGAGGGCAATGGGTTAACTGTGTTTCCTCTGAGTGTTCTGCTCAAGCGTTATCTATGGCAAAACGACAAGAGGACTTGGATAAAGGTGTCCAGGATATGATGAATTTAGCTTCTACCGAAAATGGTGTAGAGTTTCAGGTTAGCCGTGGTGTTACTCGGCCTGTTTGGGAACCAAACCAAGCTGGAACTATGGAAATGTTTGACTTAGCACGGGATATTGCTAGAGACCTTGACTTGGATTTGACTGGCGCCAGCCAAGGAGGTGGCTCTGACGGTAATTTCACGGGATTTTTAGGAATTCCAACGCTGGATGGTCTTGGAGTGAAAGGAGCAGGTCTACATACGTTAAATGAACATATTGAAATTTCGAGTCTTGTTGAACGCGCTCGTTTAATCTCTGGCTTATTGATGCGATTGACCTAACGAATTAATGTTTTGGATTTTCTTTATTCTTGTGATATTCTGAGGATATAAAATAGAAGCATTGAGTTAAAGGAGTAAAGATGTCAGAAATTGATTTAGCCTATCTACCAGTCATAGGCCGTGGAGAACAAATAAACATAATATGTGCTATGCACGGCATTAAAGTTAACTCTTTGATGTCTAATCCTATGGGCGAAGATTTTAATAAAGATACGCAGGCGCCCTTTGGTACTATTCCTTGGATGAAAGATCATTCGAATGGGATTGAATTAAATGATTCAATGGCAATAGTTCAATACTTAGTAACTAAATACGAAGGTCCTCTGACCCCAAAGACGCCTGAGGAAGCTGCAATAATTGGAATGTATTGGGCATGGTGCCAGGATTATTACTCCTTTGTTTTATCACCCTTTCATGATATTATAACCGGACACAATGAACCCTTTTGGAGAAATCTTCGGTTGACAGATACACTTGCCGAAGGAGGAAAAGAGACAGGCATTAAGAATTTGACGACGCTTCATAAAAGTCGTGCAAATTTACTTGAGAGCCATTTAAAGAAGACGGGTAATGCAGGTCAGTTTTTAACAGGCTCAAACTGTTCCTATGCAGATATATTTTTATTTACATGTGTACGAACAGTGCAAGAAACAGGAGGTTTTGGTATTTTAAGAGACGAGTTAGGTGGAGATCCCTTCAATGATTACCCTATAATCTCTAATATTTGTAACGAAGTTGGAAAAATTGATTTGGTAAATGAAACTGTCGGATCAAAATTTTCGGATTGTCCAATATAAAGTAATTTTTCTAATTCATTAAAAAGCATTAAATTACTTTATTTGATAGATCTATTAAGCGGTTACAAGGTTATTTTATAGCAATTAGGTTGACAAAAATGGAAAGCTTAGCACCGCTTATTAAAAATATAACTTTAGACCAACTTAATCGTGATCCTTATCCGGTTTATAAGTACTTACGCTGTAATGTGCCTGTCGCACGGATTAAATCAGTGGGGCGTACCTTCATTACCAAAGCTGAGGATACAAAATATATAAAAGATAATCCCAATTTATTTAGTTCTGATGATCGTAAAACACCGATGAAACGTGCTTTTTGGGCACATACCCTAATGCGAAAAGATGGTCGCGATCATATGCGTGACCGAATGGCGATGGCACCAGCCTACGCACCAAAAGTTATTCAAAATGATTGGATGCCACGTTACGAAGAGACAGCAAGAGCATATGTAGATCAATTACCTAAGGATGAAATTGTTGATTTCTTTGAAGTTTTATCTGGAGCATATGCAGCGCGTGGCTTAGCATTTTTACTGGGTGTAGAGGATGCAACTGATGACGAAATGATTGAGTGGTCTCAGGCATTAATTAACGGTGCTGGTAATTTTGGTTGGCATCCGAAACCTTTTGAGAGAGCAGATCACGCGAATGAAGAAATCCACACATTACTTGATAGATTAAAAGGGTTTTATCAAGCTAATCCGAATAATTCGGCGTTTTCAGTAATGGTAAATGCAGATGACCCCATTCCGGAGGAACAAATGTATGCCAATATCAAAATCGCAATTGGTGGGGGTATAAACGAACCACGTGATGCCTTGAATACAATTCTCTATGGGTTGTTAACCAATCCGGATCAACTAGAGGAAGTAAGGCTTCAAGACGACTGGGTTAAGGCGTTCGAAGAAGGAATAAGGTGGGTGGCGCCTATTCAGGTATCAGCGCGTGTAGCAATACAAGATGTAAAAATTAGAGACTGTTTTATTCCTAAGGGCGATACATTAATGACTATTCAGGCAAGTGCTAATTGGGATGAAGATCTTTTTGAAAATGGAGAATTATTTAATGTTTATCGTCCAATAAATACACATCAGGCATTTGGTAATGGCCCACATTTCTGTATGGGAACACATGTTGCACGTAGAGCGATCGCCCATGTTATGTTACCGTTATTATTCGAAAAATTTCCTAATATGAAAATTCCTAATCTGTCCGATGTAAAATGGTATGGGTTCGGTTTTAGAGGTCCAATTCAATTACCCATTTTATTGCAGTAACTCATCTGTTTGAGGAATTTATCAAATCTTAAAGTAATTTATTAACATTTTACTAGTCCTCTAACTAACAGAATCTCATATAGCCATTGGCGCTTTTATACTTTCTAGTGGGCTATAGTTTTCCAGTACGTAGTCTTTTGGAACAGTTTTTAATAATTCATTTAAATTTTTAAAATTTGGCATTGTTAAATTGGGTAAATTTTGTGGTTCTCTTTTGAGTTGTTGAATTACTTGTTTCTTATGGTTCTTATATATGTGGCAATCTCCTCCAACCCAAACAAATGACCCTAATTTTAAGTCACATATTTGAGCTAACATGTGTGTTAATAAACTGTAACTGGCAATATTAAACGGAACACCCAAGAACATATCAGCACTTCTCTGATAAAGTTGACAGCTTAACTTACCATTCATGACTCTAAATTGTGCTAAAGTGTGACAAGGCGGTAAGGCCATTTCATTTATTTGATTGGGATTCCACGCGGACAGTATCAACCGTCTACTATTGGGATTTATTGAAATTTCATTTATCAACCAAGCTATCTGGTCAGTCTTATTTTCATTTTCACCATTAGTTCCATCGAAATGTCTCCATTGATGGCCATAAACAGGACCTAATTGCTTTACCAAATCATCATTAGTATACCCAAGCTCGACGCCTTGCGCATCAGCATTTGCAGTCCAAATAGTTTTTGTTCCAATTAGGTCGGATCGATTTTTGGAAAACGTTAATTCTGCTAATCGTCTTTCATCTGTACTACCCTCTAAGAACCACAGAAGCTCTCCTATGACACTTCTCCAGGCCAGTTTTTTGGTAGTGACCGCGGGAAAACCATTTTGAAGATTAAACTGCATCTGGTAGCCAAATACACTGATGGTTCCTATTCCTGTGCGCTCGCTTACTTCTTCGCCGTTGTCCATAATATACTGTAGGGCGTCTAAATATTGCTTCATTTTTTGCACCAGATATCAAAATTTACATTACCAAGTTCACTACTTTGTTTTTTATAATAGTCTTTCTCTATTAAGTTTCTTGGTAAAAAAGTATCGCAATTATAAACCCCTTTAATCTTACTCAAATGAAATTCAGTTATTATATCCAGTAACCCTTCGATTAATTTAGCGCCACCAATAATCCAGACATCTTTACTTTTTTCTACTTCCAAAAGAATCTGATTAATTTTGTTAAATTTAACAAATTGATAATCAGTTGTACCAAGCTTTTTTGTACTACTAGTGACGATTATATTTTCTCTTTCAGGTAAAGGTTTAAGGGGTAGACTATCCCACGTTGACTTACCCATAACTATAACAGCTCCTAAGGTATTATCTTTAAACCATTTGAGATCTGCTGGATTATGTGGCCAAGGCAATTCACCATCTTTGCCAATCCCCCATTCTTCGTCACATGCTAGAATTGCTTTTATCATTTTTGCCTTCTACCTTGCCTAAGTTCTTTCTAAAAAATCTAATTAAACCGTGGAATAGTTCTGTCATAGATACCATGAAAAAATCAAATATTTTATATTTTTTTTATAGTTGGTAGTTCTATGGTCGATAGTACAAAAAAATGTGAAAGGTTTTAAGACTGAAAACATAACACACGTTGAATATAGGCATATTTATGATATACTTTATATACTAAAATAGGAGAGGCTTAAAATAGAACATCCTCAGAGTTTAATCGATAATGGTTGAGAAATGCCCGGGTCGCAAGAAATGACACTTGGCTTTGCCGTAAAAACCGTCCGTCTGGGGAAGATCGAGATCGATAGGGTCGGCAATACTTTGGAGACACCAGATGAGTGATTGGAAAAAAGCCTATCGAAGTTTTTACTATGAATCCGCTGATGATCCGGACGATATTGTGTTGGAGTGCAAGCGTACGGCGCTTCTAGTGATTGACATCCAAAATACCTATCTTGAGCCTGATGACGACCCTGCAGAGGCCACGCGTTGGCAGCCGTTTTATGATCGGATGAACAACATCGTCATCCCCAATAACGCCAAACTGTTGAAATGGGCGCGGGAAGAGGGGATCGAAGTGGTGTTCGCCCGAATTGCCTGTCAGACGCAAGATGGTCGCGACCGATCTCTCAGCCAGAAGAAACCGGGGTTCAACTATTTGCTTTTGCCCAAAGACCGCAAAGACGGTCAATTGGTACCTGAGTTGTCCCCTCAGGGCGATGAAATTGTGGTGACTAAAACCACCGATAGCGCATTGACCGGCACTAATCTGCGGTTGATGTTACATAACATTGGCATTACCGATGTGATTGTTTCAGGCATTTTCACTGACCAATGTGTCAGCTCAACTGTTCGATCATTGGCTGACGAAAGCTTTGGCGTGGTTGTCGTGCATGACGCTTGTGCGGCCGCTACGATGGAACTGCATGATAAAGAACTCGAGATCATCAATAGGATTTACTGTAATGTTGTTGGTATGGATGATGTTTCAAAACTCTTGCAAAACACCTAGGTGATCAGTCTTAGAGTCTGATGGTTCAGAGTTGAAATGAGTCAATTTGGTCAAATGGATGATAGAAGTGAATATTAGAGTTTTTAAAGTGAATGGGACAGGCAGGAACAGATGAGATCAAAGAGCCAGTGCTATCTCCTGATAAGAACAAATCAACTAACCCTACATTAGAGAAGTCTAATCATTAGGAGGTATTAACTCCTTAAAGTCTTTATATATTACATCTGATCTGTGGACTTGGTTGTAAATAGAACGTATGGCATTGGCACTTTCACGCGCCCTTTGGAAAGATTATTCTTCGATGAGTGTATTGTTTTATTTATTATATTTTCTTCAAATGTTACTTCCAACTCATTTAACTTATGTGCGATCTAACCATTCGTTAACGGTATTTAAAAATAATTTCTCTTCTTCGATGTATACCCAATGTGCACTTTCCTCAAAAATTACCAACTCAGAATTTGGTAATTTCTCATGTAAAATTTGAGATTGGCTCACTGGGGTAATCCAGTCATGCCGGCCGCATATAACTAAAACAGGAATTTCAATATTTTGCAATTTTTTGCGTAGATCGTATTTTGGGGCCAACTCTACAAAAGAGTGTCGAAAAGCAGCTGCGTTCGGAACCATATCTTTTGCAGCCGCGGCAAACTCATTTTTAAATAGATCATAATTTTTGAAATATAAAGGAGCTAGAGTAGTAAGTAATTCGACAAATTCGTGATCATCGGCGCATTGACCATTTAGTAACTTGTCAACAGTATCCATCAATTGTGGCGCACGAATTTCGGCAATTTTACGTGCTTCTTTTAAAGTATCTCCAGACGGTGCGGTTGTTATGAGCACTAATCGTCGTAAACTTGACGGATAGCGTAATGCATATTCCAACCCAGTAAAGCCACCGTAGGAGTGACCTATTACTGTTATTTTGTTATATCCCAACGCCGCCCGTAAATTCTCCGCATCAGCAGCCAGGTTTGCATGTGTAAGCGTTTCGAGCCCTGGAAATGAAGAACGACCATTGCAACGATGATCATAATAGATCAATTCTAAGCTGTCTGAAAGCTTATTGAAACCAGTATTTACGAAGGCAGTATGATCGGCTCCAAGCCCACCATGCATAACTAAAGCAGGGTCTCCAGAGCCTTCAATGCGGTAATGGAGGGTTACATTTTCAAGATTAATTTTCACGGTATGCGAGCCTCTTGTTATCCAGTTTGGATGTTATCACTCTAATATCGACTTTGAAGCAACTGATTACATCTCACATGATATAGTTTTATATTAATTTATATTATATGATGTATTATATATTTAAAATTAATTTCTGTATATTAAAAAAATAATGTAAAATGTATCCTGGTTTTTTATCTTTCAATGCGGATTAAAATGGGAATATTCACGAGAAATAAAATATAGTTGTACTCTTATTGATCTAGTAAGCAAAAAGTTTTACTACACGGTGCGGCGGATGCAGTTTATCTAGTCGAAAAGTTAGTGGAGGCCAATGCTCTTAGCTCAGTTCAACATTGGAAGACTTAACAGCGATATTGGCGATCCACGCTTGGATAATTACATTGCTGCAGCAGAGGTCGTAAATAAAGTTGCAGAACGTGCTGAAGGCTTTGTTTGGAAGTATGAAACAGTGATGGGTGGAAGGACTAACATCGTTATCGATGCTGATCCCCGAATAGTCGTAAACCTTAGCGTATGGCAATCGCTTTCAAGTCTAAAACATTTCGTTTGGAAAACCTTACACACAAAGATTTATGAGCGCCGTGCAGAATGGTTCACGCCCATGGAAAAACGTTCGACGGTTCTTTGGAATATCTCAGATAATGAACGGCCTGATATTCCCACCGCAGTCAAACGTTTAAACCATTTAAGAGAAAACGGAGTATCCGATTACGCGTTTGACTGGGAATACGCAGACAATTTCAAGTGATCTTGCTGTAACTAAGTATTTTATACTCTATTTTAAGTATATTCATAACTAATATTGATACAGTAAGTAAAAAGTTTTGTAACCCATTTGTAACCCAAGCAAAAAAAAAGCTTAGCATGAAATGTACTAAGCTATTGTTTTTATTGGCTCCGGCGGTAGGGATCGAACCTACGACCAATTGATTAACAGTCAACTGCTCTACCGCTGAGCTACGCCGGATCATGCCTTAGTTATTATTGTCGTTAAAAGCTGATAAACTTTGAGAATATAAAATACAAGATTAAATTTCAATTTAAGGTCCAGAAAAATTCGATCACTTTTAAAAGTTTATTGGGTCCACTAAATTGCAGGTAATTGGCTAGGCGTTTATTAAGAAATTTTTAACTGAGAGCGATTAAGTTCTTTTTTATAGAATTTTACTTAATATTAGTGGAATTAAGGAAATCGAGAATTTAGAAACCAAATAATGAAGTCAAAGATTGACTCAACGTGTTAATTAAATATTCGGACACCCGGCCGCCTTAATGCAGGTATGAACCACAAACATAATAGGGCTATTATCAAGCCTTCTATGGCAATTATGCCTATTGCGATATCCGCACCCAACCAGTCAGCCATAAAACCAGTATGTAAAACACCCAGTGGACCAAAGCCTATACAGACCACTATCAATCCCATTATGCGACTACGGGCTTCCGGAGGAGTTGTTGTGAATGCGATAGTTGCTTGCATTGAGCTAAATCCAGCTTCTCCCAAACCACCGATAAACAACACTAATAGCGCTAATCCAAATAGAGGGCTTATAGCAAAAAAGAATATAGTTACTAGTACTATAAAAGTGCCGCCCACAAAATATCTCATAAAAAAATCAGGTTTCGCGGTTGTCGCCAGTACTATCAGGTTAATGAGTGCTCCAGCACCGAGCATAGAAGATAGAATACCGATGGACACTGAGCTAAGACCTAATTTATCCGCACCAATAACGGGAACCATTGAGATGAAAGAATAACCAAAAAAGTTTAGGATAATCGTAAAAATTAATACACCTAAAACAGATTTGTTATTGTAAGCTTGTGAAATGCCATCCCGGATACTGTGAAAAAAATGACTCCGATGGGGCTCATTCGAAGGTTGTATTATTTTTACTTTTGATACAAATAGTGCGGCCAATCCAAATGAAGTTGCTCCTACTAGATAATAACCCTGTATTCCAAATTTATACATCAAAAATCCACCAAGTAACGGTCCAACAAACATTGTTATCTTACTAATAGCAACATCAAAAGTCAGACAGGTCGAGGCATTACTTAAACCACCGGTTTCTCCTAATAATGTTCGACGAAATGGATACTCCATTGTTCCAAAAGTACCACTTAAAAAAGTTCCTAATGCTAATAACCACAATGTTATTTTTTCTATGTGCGCTAGATAAAATAAGATACCCATTACCATTATCATGCAACTATACCCTATTAATAATAATGTTTGTTTATTAAACCGTTCTCCAATAACACCAACCAAGATACCGAATAGTGCTCCTGGAACCGTATTAGCAAAGGCTACGAGGGCTACGAGTAGTGGGGAACTTGTTAATTGATAAGTAAAAATGCCGATTACTAGAACTTCTGTCCAACGGTTTATTCCAGTAAATACGCCGGTAAACCAAAGGTTTCGTACATTATTTACTGAGGCGAGCATAAATAACCTTTTTATACCGCTCTTAGAGTTGACCATTTCTAGTGACCTTTTTGCCAGATAATATTGACATTAAATCCTATAATTTAAGGATTACAATAGTAATTATATTTCCATTCAATCTCTTTTTGATAATTCATCCGTTCGGGTGCTAGATTGAATTAAAAAATCATAAACATTCTATTGTTTAAAAAAAAATTGTTTATTGTATTTAGTCTTGCTAGCTTTATTTCATTTAGTAGGAGGTCTTTAACTTGGCTAAACCTTTATCTGAACCCTTAAATTACATGGAACGTATAAAGAGTTATTATGCTGGGCTGGGCTATGTTGAACCATATAGGTGGGCTCGACAATGTGAAATACAATTTGCCAAACTAAAAAAACCTTTAAAAGATTCGACAGTTGGAATCGTTACAACAGCTGCTTTATTTAATCCTGAAAACGGTGATCAGGGACCCGGAGCTGCTTATAATGGAAAGGCTAAATTTTTTACCGTTTATAGAGAACCTATCAATCCATTTCCCGATTTAAGGATATCGCACATAGCTATTGATCGAACTCATACAACCGCTAATGATATTAATACATATTTTCCATTAAAGGCACTTTCTAGATTACAAGAGAGTGGCTTTATAGGTCGGTTAGCTTCAAATTTCTATGGATTACCAACAAATCGTTCCCAGAAAATAACTATAGAAGAAGATAGTGTTGAATTAGTTAGGTTGTTTAAGACAGATAAAGTAGATGCCGCAATATTTGTTCCTAATTGTCCTATTTGTCACCAATCGGTTGCACTAGCTGCCTCAAGCTTAGAGAGATCTGGAATTCCTACCGTAATAATGGGTTGTGCTTTGGATATTGTTGAATATGTCGGGGCTCCTCGGTTTGTTTTTAATGATTTTCCTCTGGGAAATTCAGCAGGACTGCCGAATAATGCAGCTTCTCAAGATTTAATAGCTAGGATGTCGCTAGATTTACTAGTTTATGCTATCCAGCCGAGGGTAACTACAAAGTCACCGTTTGATTGGCCTGGAAGAATTGATTGGAAAAAAGATTACTCAAATATTGATTTACTGTCAGATCAAGAAATAAAAGACCGACGCATAGAATTTGATGAAGTTAAAAAAGATGCAAAAAGTATAAAGAAAAGATAATTTATTAAATTGGTCGTTTTAAATATTCGACTGAATAATTATTGAAGTCATATGAATCTATTGGTTTAAAACCGTTTTTATAATGAAAATTTAGTGAAACCACATTCTTTGGACGAGTGTATACTTCGCAACATATCGGTAAATTTTCTGACTCTGCATATTTATATAATTCTTTATATAACTGTGACCCATGCCCATGACCGATATGATCATTATCTATAGCAATTCTATCTACATATATGAACTTATTCTCTCGTTCATTAAAGTACTTATAGTTTAATGAAGAATGTTCTGATTTTTCTCTAAAACAGATCATAAAACTTACAACACTTCCGTTATTTAGCCCATACATACAAAGCTCACTGAGATTGATTAATTTTGATAGTTCAGCGTCTGAAGATAAATCGGTTAAATAGTGAGCATGTTGTTGGTTAATATTATATATTTGCCTCAAGATATCGCTTTCAGGAGTTTTAATAATTTGAATTATTTCCATAATTAAAGTCTCCGAGAATTTTAATCAGATCAATTTACTTAATAAGAGTGTCTATTCTTTTCAAATATTATTCTTAACTTACTTCCATAATTATTTCCAAAATTCCAGAATTTTATGGAAGGTATTTGAAATAATGTGAATTCTTAAAAGTCCTTAAGGTAAATAAAAATTTTAGCCAATTATAAAATATAAAAGAGTCTAATCTATAAATATTTTGATTGTTGGTTAGATTCTTAATTTATGAATTAAGGATGCATTATTATTTTTTGGATTATTGACTGATTTACGAACTCTATGAAAATCAATGTTATTGTTAGCGTCGCTATCTAATATGTCTTCTCCCTTCAGATAAAGACTTACTTCTTCAGCATCCAATAGAACTGGTTGCCTGTGATGGATATGTTTTATCGCATCAATGGAATTACGTGTAAGAATAAGGCAACCAATTTCATTGTAAAGACCAGCAAAGAGATTTGATTGCGTATAATGATAATAAGGAATTTTTCCATTGGTACTTCGCTGCCATTCGTACCATCCATCATGATAGATTACGCATCGCTCTGCATTCCTGAATGAAGGTTTTTCATGCATCGTTTCAGAACGGCAGTTGATGAGGCCCATATCTCTTTTCCACATTGGAGAATATGACCACTTTATTAATCTTGCGCCTTTCTTAGTTTTAACCGGTATTAATTGGGATGGTGCAATATTATAAGAAGTCTCATTACTGAGACCAAATATATTACGAGAGTATATTACAAATCTACCGCACATTTTTCTGGGTATTAGCTATTTCTACCTTAACAATCATGTTGGCGATAATATCTTTTTTCTTATACTTAATAAATCCTAAAACTAATTAGGTTAGTGGTTTAGTTAAGTTTAGTAATTATAAGCATTTCGGGGTCTATTATTTACTAACATTTATTTTAACCGAGTCATTTTTAAAAAATGACAGATATATTTTGAATCTCGTTTTTTGAGTTTTAAATGTGGATAAAATTAACGTATTATGGAATTGCTAAGAAATTGATTGGAGAAACCTTATGAATAAAAAAGTAAACAAAGATAATCTAGAGAGTTTAGTTAAAGAAAACTGGAAAATTCTTAGTGAGAGAGACGCTATTTCTAAGACCTATAAGTTTAAATCATTTAATGAAGCATTTTCTTTTATGACAAGTGTAGCAATGTATGCAGATAAAATTAATCATCACCCTGAATGGTTTAATGTTTATTCTCGAGTAGATGTGGTCCTGACCACTCATGATTTGAACGGCGTATCAGAGTTGGATATCAAATTAGCCGAGCACATGGACAATTTTGCGTTTAATCTACTGTGAAAGAGCTTATAAAAACAAATGATCTAGTTACCAGCGCACATGTAAAGTTACTTTTAAAGAATGAATTTATAGATTACTACGAAACTGACGTTCATATGAGTACTTTGGAAGGATCAATAAACATACTACCTAGACGGATATTGGTGCCAGAAAGCAAGATCGTTGAGGCAGAAAAAATATTAATAGATAATGGTATAGAATTGACATGAGAGTGACAAAAGTTGGGTTTAGAATACCTAATTCTCTTCTATAGTTACGTACAAATACCTCGTAAGTTTTTAATAAATTATAAGTTTTTGTTTACCGTAGACTTAACATTATAAGCAGTAACACGCTAACAGAAATGGCGATACTTGTTCGAATAT
>JBMYRX010000036.1:0-20705 GCA_049602715.1 Paracoccaceae bacterium
CTCGATGAAACTTCAGCAACGCAATTTACAATTTCCTCTTAACATAGCTCTGTTAAACTTTTTTTTCATATAAATTTGGTAAAAATAAGCAGATTAGTATTACATAAAATGCTTTAATAGTAGTATCCCCAAAACTAACATTCAGCAGTCCAAATAATACGAACGAGATGCTCGAGATGACCCCTGTTCTAATAAAAATATTATCTTCCGAATAATTTCTTACAATAGTCAGAGCAGGTGCAAACAATAATATACCCAAAGATAATAAACCAAAAAGCCCTTTTTCTACCATTGTGGTAATATATTCATTGTGAAGCTGAACAAAGTTATTAATACGATCTCTAAGTCTTGGATCTGCATATTTTGAAGCTTCCTTTGGCCCATTTAGGTAGCCATGCCCGAAGAATGGTTTTTCTTTGAATGCCTCCAACCCAGCGGAGTACATTTCCAATCTTACGCCAACAGGAGTATCTAAGTCCCCACCATCGCTCCAGCTAGATATTTGATTGAATGCATCAGTGATACGAATATAAAATTTTTCATTATCCAGACTAGTAAAATAAATAAATACGCCCAATAATACAACAGATATCAAAAATGAAAGCTTACTTATCACTACTTTTTTTAAAATTATAAAAGTCACGACTAATGTGAGAATTATAAAAATCACCCAAGAAAGTCTTACTAAAGATCCAACGGTAAGTGTTACCCCAGATATAAAGGCTATCAGCCCAAGTAACTTGTTCATTAAATTATCTTTATCATAGCTTATGATTGATAAAAACATCATTAGAACCGTAACTGGTGCAAATATACTTACGTAAATGTTAGTGAAGTTAGAATTACCCTCTTGCCAGAACTGAAATGAAAAATATTGACAGATTCCTAAAAACAATAAAGCCAACCTAATTCCTGTAAAAAATAGATTCATATTGATTCTTGCATAAAAGATTGCAGCAGCAATAAATACAGCTAATAAAAAATATATATCAGTTTGTAGATATTTAGCGAAATATGTTCCATTTACAAAAAATACAACTAAATTAATAAAATAATAGCCTGTAGTAATTAATAGCACCGTTCTTAAATTATTATCTTTAAATGGGTTAATATTATTCTTTTTTAATATATATACACCAGCTACAGAAAGACTAAATAGAGCTATATCTGCCACGGTGTTATTAACATTTACAAATAGCACAAATAAAAACAACATTATATTTACAAAGTACGAATAATTATCTTTGAGCATCTGTAGGTATTCTTTCTGGTCTCCTTGGTGGAAGAGAAGTCTCAACTTCATCATCTTCTAACAAGCGAGTTGCTTCAAAGCAATACAAAGGAAGATCCTTATCCAGTACCTCCGCATACGAGCCCCCTGTTGCATATAGAAAAAGTAGCACTGGTATGATCCGTGGCTCTGATGATCCCAGATGCAGAACAAGTAGCTCAGAAAGAGGTAGGAATACGGAGAGTTATAAAGGTTAGAAATTAAAGTTGCTAAGGGTAATGCTTCTAAACTTAAAAAGGTCAATTAATAAAAATGAATAAATTATTGGTAATTTTGGTGACCCCTGCAGGACTCGAACCTGCAACCCCCAGATTCGAAGTCTGGTGCTCTATCCAGTTGAGCTAAGGAGCCAAAAACACCATTAATTCCCTATAATTAATCAGACGGTTACGCAATGGTAATTTCTAATGTAATGACATCCCAGAAATAAATTTATAGAAATTGGATCTAATTTAAAGCTCTTGAAAAAATATTAATACCATGCTTCTTAGTTGTTATAAAATATTAATCTTCAAAATCATTTATCTATTTTTCTTAGTAAGGGGAAAAAATGATTGAGCCTCGTTATAGAGCCGTTTTTGGTGCTTGTTTAACTCAGGGCACAGTCATAGGATTACTTTTTGCTTATGGTTTGCTTATTAAAGAGTTAGAGACAGAGTTTGGCTGGTCAAGAACTCTATTGTCTAGTTGTACATCCTTAGCGTTCTTTGGAATGGGTATTTTTGCGATTTTAGGTGGTACCTTGAGTGATAGGTATGGTCCAAGGTTAGTTCTTTGTTTTACCGGGCTTTCAATTGGCGTTGGTTTTGCTCTGATGTCTATGGTTAGTGCAGCTTGGCATTTATTCGCCATATTCGGAGTATTTGTAGCTCTCGGTATGGGTACTCATGATGTCGTTACTCTTTCTATTGTAGCGAGGTGGTTTGAAAAACGACGTGGTATCATGACTGCCGTAGTAAAAATTGGAACAGCATTAGGTCAGGCTGCCGTACCACCCCTCATGGCAATTTTAATATTAATTTTTGGATGGCGGGACGCTGTTTTAATGATTGGTATATCTTCAGGTATTCTTTTGGTAATCGCAGCGTTAAATACAAGTCATCCAAAAATAAAAAGAAATGCCAATAAGTTAAATACTAATGATGGAATGCTCTTTGAAGCTGTAAAAAAAACAAAAAAGTTTTGGGCGTTATGTTTAATTCAATTAATGGTTATAACCTCTTTATTAGCTATACCTGTTCACATTGCCGTACACGGTATGGATCTAGGCATGTCGGCAACAAAAGCAGCGGGTCTGTTATCAGTTATTGGGATTTCAAGTATTGCAGGCCGAATTAGTATCGGGGTCTTCTTTGACAAAGTTGGGGGTCGCGGTTCGTTTTTCTTATGCCTATTGCCCTTGGCAATCAGTTTATTCGGTTTTGCACTTGTTGAAAGTTATTCTTATTTATTTTTTATGGTAGCTATTTACGGGTTTGGACATGGTGGCTTCTTCACTGTTACGTCTCCGGTGGTTGCAAATTTGTTCGGAACAAAAGCTCATGGTAAAATTTTTGGAACTATCCTGTTTTTTGGTTCCATTGGTGGTTCTGTGGGCCCAATTGTTGTTGGAAGAGTCTTTGACGTTACAGGGTCGTATCAAAACGCATTCATTAGCCTTGGTTGTCTGATACTTTTGGCTCTTTCTCTATCCGTAATATTAAAAGCCAAAGACAATAATCTTAGCACTATTTAGCATATAATGGCTCCCGCTCCCCCGCTCGAATTACATCAGAAGCATATGGTTTTCGAGAAAATACCTTCTCAACCATTGGCTTGAAAAACTCAACAGGTCTGTTTTCAAAATCAGGGTCAAAGCTAGATTGATCCCAACGCTCACAAAAAGCTGCACAATCCTCAAAGTATGGATGACCGTTGTAAGCCTCCCTTTTATTTGGATTTGCTCCTATATAATGGCCGTAGTAGGTAAGTTGGAAATCACCATGTTTTTCTACCACCCAGGAACATTGTTCCCTGACAAACGGTCTGATGATTGTTGCGGCATACTCATCGTGGTTATAAGGTGCGTATATATCTCCAATATCATGTAAAAGTGCAGAAACAATCCAATCAATATCTGCACCATCCTCGAATGCCCTTGTTGCAGATTGAAGTGAATGACCTAATCTAGTAATTTTATACCCAGATAAACCCGTATCAAGTTCAACCAATGCCTTTAATAATCTATTAGCTGTTCCTTTAGCGTATTCAGTTTCATGACGATTCAGAAATTCATAATCATCTTTATCACCATACTTCATTTGAGAGAATTTTACTTGCTCTATCATGCGTATCTTCCTTGTTCATTCTTTATCACTAACAATTAAAGCCTTGGTCTATTAAAGCCTAATTTCTCTTAAAGTTCAAAATTAACTTCAAAAATCACTATCCCACCCAAATCACAACTTGTAAATTTATCATTTTTCACAATTATATACCTTATGGAAGTTACCCTAAATAGAAAATCCGAATTACCTATTTTATATAGTTTTAGACGTTGTCCCTATGCGATGAGGGCACGACTGGCCATATTAGTATCGCAAATACATGTAGAAATAAGAGAGGTAGTTTTAAGAGAAAAACCTTTAGAATTTTTAAATGCATCAGCCAGTGCCACCGTACCGTGCCTTATAACAGAATCGGGTACTATCGATGAAAGCTTGGATATCATGATTTGGGCCCTTAAAACTCATGACCCACAGAATTGGCTTGATATGCCATCAAAGGGTTACGAATTAATTGAAGAATTCGATGGTCCATTCAAAGATGCACTAGATAAAACTAAATATAGTTCTCGTTATCCTAATGAAGATTCAGAGGAAAGTAAAAAAATAGCGGCCAGTTTTCTTTACAACTTAGAAAGTTTATTAAAAGAAGGATATGTTTCTAGTAAACAACCAACGTTGGTAGACTTTGCACTTTTACCCTTTGTACGACAATTTGCTAACATTGATTATTCATGGTTTTCAGATCAACCTTGGCCAAAGTTAAATACTTGGTTACACAATTTTTTAAATTCAGAGGCATTCAATAAGATCCAAATTAAATATCCAAAATGGAAGAAAAATGATCCTATTTCTTATTTTCCGATAAAATAACTTAACATAAATTTTTAAATACTATTTGAATTATTTTTAATAGCCCAAATAATCATCAGAAAACGACTCCAGCGATAGTCGGATACAGGCTAGAAAACATAATAAAAATCCTTAGTTTTCCCATTGAAAGGATATAGGAATAGGATGACTCCTTATGTAAAAGGTATTTTATTTGTTCTCTTGGCCGGTATTTGTTGGTCTTGGCTTGGTGTGATTGTTCGTCTTGTAGAAATCGCAAATACTTGGCAAATTCTATTTTATAGATCCATTGGGTTGGTACCAATATTGATTTTTTATTTAGTTGTAAAAAAAAATAAAAACCCTTTTAGATTACTTTTTCAATATAGACTTTCAAATATTTTAGGGGCATTTTCCCTAGTAACCGCTTACCTTGGTGGGATTTATGCTTATCAAGAAACCACGATTGCGAACGCCGCATTTTTATTTGCAGCAGCCCCGCTATTTACTGCTGTATTAGCTTGGCCAATTCTCAAGGAACCAGTGCGAAAAGCAACATGGTTAAGCATTTTTCTAGCTTTAATTGGAATTTCTGTAATGGTCCATGGTGGGTTATCCATCGGGGCTCTAAACGGCAATATAGCAGCGTTATTTTCCGCACTTGGTTTCGCAGGATTTACGATTTCATTAAGATGGGACAAAGAAAGCGAAGTCTTATCAATGGTAGTTCTGGCCGGTATATTAGCAATTTTAATTACGGGTGGAATACTTTTAGTATCAAGTACCGGATTTGTTGTTCCTACTAATGATTTAATTTTGAGTGGGGTAGTAGGTGCTTTTACGTTAGGGTGTGGAATGATTTTTTATACTATTGGAAGTCGTTTTGTAGCAGCTGCTGATTTGGCCTTACTCGCAATGATAGAGGTGATATTGGCACCACTATGGGGCTGGATATTACTAGCCGAATTAATTGGAGCAAGCAATTTAGTAGGAGGCGTTTTAGTCTTAGCTTCATTAGTGTTTAATGCTACCACGGGTGTTAGGCACAAACCATTTAAAGTTATTTAAACGAATGATGCATTTATAAAATCTACTAACTATGTGACCAATCCTCGGGATCTTCAGAATTATTGGGTGATAGTCCTATGATATCACCGTTTGTTGAAACTCCCAGACCAAGGACAGTACGATTAGCGTATGAGAAGTAAGCGCAAACTTGATTTATTTCTAATATTTCTCCATCGTCAAAGCCGGCATCTCGAAGAGCTATGATATCCTTTTCGGTTAATTCAGAGGGAGTGTTATTGAGAATTTGTGCATAACGCATTGCCAACTTTTGTTTTTTGTTCAACGGCACTAACGAAATATCATTTTTCTCTATGGCTGCCCTAATAGCCTCCGCTTTAGTATTGTCATCGAGTAACCTCTTTAAACCACCAAAATGATGTTCAACACAATAATTACAATTATTCATGTGGCTTACCCAGACACCTAATGTTTCTAAAAACCATTTTGGAATCTTATTATTGCTATGATGAAGAACATATTTGTAAATCGCCATGTGACCTTCCATAGAATGGGGTCTCAAGGAGTGCGCCATCATAATATTATCGACGTTATTATTGGGACCCTTGACGCGATCATATAAATTCTTGAGCTTCCCACTAGCCTTCTCATACGGCACTGTTTTTATCCAAGACATTTCGTTTTTCCTTTATAAATTTAAAAAAATTACCTGGTGGTTTATCCACCCTAGCTAAAAATACCTTAGAATTATGATCTAACTACGAATTGCGGTATCAATCTCTTTCGGTGACTCTTCTTGATATTTTTTATTTTCGTACTTCCCTTTCTTATTCATATGTTCCTTTGGGAAAAGCAATAATAATAATTATAATAACCGATTTGGGACAGTTTAAGCTTCCTCATAAATAGTTGGAAACCAATCCTCTCGTAATCTATCTCCAGGCTTCATACCATGATTTGGAAAGGGTGGAGAGGTTGGACCCGGCCGTTCTATATAACGAGAGTCATCACCCAACAATCTTAATGAAAATGCTCGACGACGAAACTCTGTGTCATTACCTCTTGCTCCGTGTAAAATACCATAATTAAATGCTACAGCATCGCCCGGTTCCAGGTTCCATTCCATAATCTTCATGCCTTCAGCATCTGGGTCTGGAACTTCCATGTATTTATCCGCTTCCGGATAAAAATTTTCTTCGCTTAGCCAGCGTGTTGGCAATACAGGTTTAGACCATAAGTGAGATCCTGCCACACATCTTAGAGACGCTTCAGTTACTGGGTCGACCGGAGACCAAAAGCTGACATTTTGTATGCCATCTACGAAATAATATGGACCATCTTGATGCCAAGGCGTGGGTTTTGATGTCCCCGGTTCCTTTACCAACACATGATCATGGAAGACTTGAACTTTTTTTGAAGACATTAAACACGAAGCCACTTTTCCTACCTGAGATTTTGTTATCACGTGTTTAAATTGTGAAATTCTGTTCCAATTACAGTAGTCATCGAAGAAACGCCCACTCTCTCCAGCTTTTAAATTTTCTGCTGCATAAGGGCCGGGGTTTTTCATATTAAAATCTATTCCTTCTCGGATAAGCTCTACAAAACCTTTGAAAAGTCCTCTAACAACCACTACGCCATCTTTTTGAAAAGTGCTGGCATCATTATCATTTACCAATTCCGTAGTCATGAAATAAACCTTCTTTAAATGAAAAACTTTATAATACTCAGGTTACTTAAACTTTAATTGATCGTCAAAACTTTATTCTTTTCGAAAATCCAAAGAGAGAAAGTTTAACTGAACCTATCTTAAAACATCTGGCAACCAAGTCGAGGCCGCTGGAAAGATAATCATTAAAATACCGTAGATTATTCCTACGAAAACAAATAGTGGGACTTCTTTAAAAGCATTTCCTGGGTTTTCTTTTATAACACCAGCAGACGTATAAATTCCGACACACACTGGTGGTGTAATCATCCCGATACCAGCAAACGCTACAAAGACAACATACAAGTGTAACAAACTCTGGTTAAGTGACACAATGAGAGCCGCGAAAATAGGAACAGTTAAATAAAATACTGGTACAATTTCTATGAATGTTCCTAATACAAGACAAATAATGGCTAAAGAAAACCAGAAAAACCATATTCCCGCACCCAGCTCAGTGAAATATGAAATTAATTTTTGTGGTACCTGTGTATATGTCAAGACCACACTCAGAAAGGTTGCTGTAGCAATTATAGAGAAGATAACAGCTGTAATGGATGCAGTCTCCCTTAAACAAAGGATTAAAGACTTCACTGTTAATTCTCTATATATCACTGCTCCCATAATAATTGCCCACATACCCGCTACCGCGGCAGACTCTGCTGGAGTCAGAAGCCCTGCGTATATTCCCCCAAGAATTATAATTGGTGTAAACAAAGCAGGAAATGCCTTTACACCCGACACTAACTTCTCATAATTTGATGCTCTTCCTGGACTTTTTATATTTCGACATTTTATCAATACCAAAACAATCATTAGTAATAATAGGATTACACCTGGTACAATACCCGCAGCAAAAGTTTGTGAAACGGGTACATTTGTTAGCGCACTAAATAAAATTGCCGCATTAGATGGTGGAATTAATGCTTCCAATAGTGCGGCAGAGGCTGCAAGAACAACTACGAACGGCTTAGGGTATCCCTGCTCTATCATTTTTGGCATCATAATAGTGCCAACTGCAGTTATAGCCGCTAAAATAGATCCACAAAATGCAGCAAAAAATCCCATGGCAATTACCATCGCAATACCTAGACCACCGGGCCAATGCCCAACTAAAGCCGTTGCAAACGCCACCAACCTCGAGGCTGCACCGCCACGTAACATTGCCATCCCAGCAAAAATAAATAATGGAACCGCTATTAATACATGCTTAGCCAAGGCCTGAAATGATATTTGAATAAGTGTTGACCAAGGTAAATTGAGCCCCCAAATCGCCGCAACGGAACTACCTAAAGCAAAAACTAAAAAAATAGGTAATGATATCGCTAGGAAAAAAGTTGATAAAGCCAAAGAGAAAATATACATTATCTATGATTTCCTAGAATTATTTGAAAAAATTCTCTTGAAGTCCAAAAGTAATAATTCCAAAGAAATTAAACCTAAAATAATAAAGCCAACTGGAAAAGCCACATAAATCCACCAAACAGGGATTTCTATTTCCAACTCCATTAATTCTCCTAATTGTATATATAATTGCGTGGCTTCAATCCCCGCTTGAGTAAAAATTATCGCTGCTACTAATGTAATAATATGAGTTAAAAATTTTAGAAAAAAAACCTGCTTTTCGTTTAAAAAAACAGTCACAAAATCAACAGATATATGTTGTCCCGACTTAAACAGTGGGCCTAGAAGAGGAAATACCAACCAGGTAACCAGAGCTGGAGGTAGTTCAATAAACCAGTCATATCCGTTACCGGAAACATATCTTGTCACTGCACTCATTGTCAGAGCTAAAACAATTAGACCTATCAAAGTCGTCGCCAGAGCGTAAACACACTTAATAAGAACAATGTTTATTGACTCTAAAGGCTTTAAAAAAAAATCAATCATGTTAGTGAAATTGGCCTCTCAAGGGTGAGAGGCCAATAGTTACAAGTTATTGACTAGCGACAAATGCTTGAGCTGCTTTCAAAGCACTTGCGTCAAACTGATCTGCCATTCCTGGTAGAACTTTTTCGTTCATCATCTTATCAAACTTAGCTTTTTCAGCTCCGCTTAAAGTCGTAACGATTCCACCCATTTCTTGGAACTTCTTAAGAGAGTTTTCACCGGCATCAAAGATTGTATTAGTCGCCTTTGAACCAATTTCGGCTCCTACAGTCATAAGCAACTCCTGAAGATCTGCAGGAAGACTGTCAAACCAAGTAGCATTTGCCATGATATAAGCGTCTGCGTAATATTGATATGGTTTTTGCGCATATTTGAGATGTTCCCACCAACTGTACGCCTCAACACTTCCGGGAGGTGTATTAATTGTATCAATCATCCCAGTTTGAAGTGCTGTATAGACTTCACCGGTTTTTAAAGAAACAATTGAAGCTTCTAAAGCTTTCCACATTGGTCTTTCGCTTTTTAGAAGCGCCCTAGCCTTAAGACCTTTCATAACATCTATACCAGTCAATTCTCTGGCGCCACTGAAAGTCATAATAGGGCCCACTGGATTATACATGATTAATTTTGTATTACTTTTTGTTGTGATGTCATTCCAAATTTGGCTACCTGTCTCATCCTCCAAGAAAAACCTTCTTTGTTCATCATAAGATCCAAAAAGTCCCGGGAATGAAGCAACGCTAAAGTTTTTATTTATTTTAGGAAAACTTACGACTCCTACAATACCACCCATCTCAACAGCTCCAGAGGTTACCCCTCCCATTACTGTCCTTATATCAAAGAGTTGCTTGGATGGATAGAATTCTACTTTTAATCTACCATTTGACCTCTTGGTAACTTCATCAGCAAAAAGTTGCGAATGTATTGCACTCTGATGCGTGGGTGACCAGTGCCCTGAAATTCGTGCCAAGTACTCTTCCGCGGCAAAAGCCGGTGAGACGAGTAAGCTAACAATCATTGCCAGCTTAATATACAAAAATTTTATCATAATCTCAATTCCTTCCCTATAATACAAATGCACAGACGCACAGATGCGTGAGATTACGATCTACTGACTGTGACAGTTTTACAAATGAAAAGAATAGAGAGCATAAATAAATAATATTTGATCTATAACCTATTTTCTTCAAAGATTTATTTTTTTATTCATTTAAAAATTCAGTAAACTACTCGCAATTATTAAACAAAAAATAATATGATGCCTGTTGCAGACTAATTTCAAGCAAAAGATTCAATTAAGAGACGCAAAGGTTGAGACAGAATATTATAAAATAAACCCAAAATAGGTTGAGTAGTAATAATAAATTAGCCTATAACTGTTTGAGATAATTCTTTAAATATTTCTTTACATGGAAAAGGTAAGTCCAGTGGTAATAGATGGAATGCTGCCTATACTTTTGGTCTTTTTAAGCGGCTTTCTACTTGCTCAATTTAACTTCTTTTCATTAGATGCCGCCAAAGAAATAAATCGGATGGTTTTTTTCTTTGGAATGCCTTTGGTGGGTATAAGCATGTTAACCAAGGCAGACTTTTCAGAATTTAATAATTTACTCTTGTTTTCTTACTTATTTTCTCAATTTTTAACTGGGATTTTAGGAGGTTTTTTAGCACTGTATATATGGAAGTTTGATTTGAAATCAGCAGCTCTGGTAGGTATGTCCACTGCACTGGCAAACCATCTTTTATTTATACTACCAATCGCTAAAAATATATATTCAGGTTACATTATAGAACAAATAAGCGCTATAATTGTGGTTGATGTAATAGTTATTACTTTTATTGTCACACTAATTTTAGAGTATGCTTCGGCAAAACAAATATCATTACAAAAGTTAGCGAAAAGGATGTTAAGTATTCCATTAGTTATAGGGGTAATCATTGGGATAACGCTTGCTATATCAAATATTGAATTACCCGATGTAATTAATAGTTTCTTAGATTTTTCATATGCATCAGCCGCGCCAATGGCCCTCTTCGCCTTGGGAGTAACACTTGCTAAAAGTGAACTTATGAAGAACCCAAATTTTATAATCAGTATTTCACTGATAAAAGTTCTACTCCATCCGATTTTTATCCTGATAATTGCGTTAGGTTTTTTTCATATTAGCGTATCAGATCTTAAACCTGCTCTCATGGTTGCGGCTGCACCATGCGGAGCTATGGTTTTAGTTTTTGCAGCTGCTTATGACGTTGACCCTAAGCCACTGGCTCCATTGGTGGTCATTTCATTCCTTCTATCTCTGCCCGGAGTTGCTTTAGCATTATTAATCTAATATTTTCAAACAAAACAAAGGAACTAATTATGAAAATACGTTTTATTTATTTTGATACACCTTTCTGGCGGGCTGAAGTAAGTCGGCTTGCCCTTTATATCGGAAAAATTGACTTCGATGACGTTCGCGTAAAAAGAGATGAATTTCTCCAAGCACGGAGAACAGGAAAACTTAACGATGGGACAAAAGTTCCTTTTAGACAGTTGCCGATACTCGTTATAGACCAACAAACGATATCACAAACTGCTGGAATTGCCCGCTTATGTGGAAAGCTTGGAGGTCTATATCCTTTAGACCAGAGTGTAAAAGCAGCTCAAATTGATCAAGTAATTGACATGGCAACTGATATCACTTCATTACTTACGCCATCTATGCGGGAAAATAATAGTGCATTAAAAAAGGCCATGAGGAAGGATCTCAGTAAAGCTTCTTTACCGAGACTAATAGGATTTCTGGAAGAACTATTGGTATCACAACAAAGCACTTGGTTTGTAGGAGACACTATGACAATAGCTGACTTGGCTATCTGGCGCTTAATGGGGTCATTAACTTCTGAGGTAACTGAACATATCCCAAATGATATTCTTTCATCCTTTCCCAGAGTTCAGAAAATTTGCTGGGCAGTCGGGCAGAACCCTAGAGTAATAGAATGGATCCAAAAAACTTACCCTAAGAATTATCCAATAGGGAATCCAACTTAAATCAAAAAGAATTAATTAAATTACTATTAAAGAATACCCGGAAGATTAAGATTATTTTCTTTCGCACATTCAAGTGCACTTTCGTACCCCGCATCAGCATGTCGCATCACACCAGTAGCGGGGTCATTCCACAACACGTTAGCTATTCGGCGATCAGCGTCAATAGAACCATCACAACAGACAACCATCCCCGAGTGTTGACTAAAGCCCATACCAACACCCCCACCATGATGCAATGAAACCCATGTTGCCCCAGAAGCAGTATTTAAAAGAGCATTGAGTAAGGGCCAATCTGAAACCGCGTCAGAGCCATCTTTCATTGACTCTGTTTCTCGGTTTGGGGACGCTACTGAACCGCTATCTAAATGATCTCTGCCAATAACTACCGGTGCAGAAAGTTCACCTGTTCTAACCATTTCGTTGAAAGCCAGACCAAGTTTGTCTCTAACTCCAAGACCAACCCAACAAATACGCGCCGGAAGTCCTTGAAACGCTATACGTTCTTTTGCCATATCTAACCAATTATGCAAACCAGCATCATCAACGAGTTCCTTCACTTTTGCATCTGTTTTATAAATATCCTCTGGGTCTCCTGACAACGCACACCAACGGAACGGACCAATACCCCTACAGAACAGAGGTCTTATATACGCTGGCACAAAACCTGGGAAGGAGAATGCATTTTTTAACCCCTCCTCAAGTGCTACCTGCCGAATATTATTACCGTAATCCAACGTCGGTATCCCCATATTCCAAAAATCAACCATTGCCGAAACATGTTGCCTCATCGAGGCTCTAGCTGCTTTCTCAACAGATTTGGGATCACTTTCTTGTTTGGAAACCCACTCAGCTACTGACCAGCCCTGAGGAAGATATCCATGTAGAGGATCATGAGCTGAGGTTTGATCAGTTACGATATCTGGTCTTACACCTCTTTCAACTAATTCTTGAAAAATATCTGCAGCGTTACCGATTAAACCAACCGACTTAGCCTGTTTCTTGCTAGTCCAATTTTCAATCATTGCTAAAGCTTCATCAATTGAATGTGCTTTCTCATCTACATAACCCGTACGTAATCTAAAATCTACTCGAGTTTCATCACACTCAACCGCCAGACAACAAGCTCCTGCCATAACTGCAGCAAGTGGCTGTGCACCACCCATTCCGCCTAGCCCACCAGTTAGAATCCAACGACCAGATAGATCTCCGTTATAATGCTGCCGTCCAGCCTCCATAAAAGTTTCATAAGTACCTTGAACGATCCCTTGAGTTCCAATATAAATCCATGACCCAGCTGTCATTTGACCATACATGGCCAAACCCTTTTTATCTAATTCATTAAAGTGATCCCAAGTTGCCCAATTAGGTACAAGATTAGAGTTTGCAATCAAAACACGAGGGGCATCCTTATGTGTTCTAAATACACCCACTGGTTTTCCAGATTGAACTAGTAAAGTATGGTCATCTTCTAGTTCTTTCAATGACGCTACAATCATATCAAAATCGCTCCACGTTCGAGCGGCGCGGCCGATACCACCGTACACGACCAGTTCATGAGGGTTTTCCGCAACGTCAGGATGTAAGTTATTCATTAACATCCTCATTGGCGCTTCTGTTTGCCAGCTTTTAGCTGTTATTTCGTTCCCTGTCGGTGAGTATACATCTCTAACATTATGTCGTGAATTATTCATGTGTTATCTCCTCATATCGGTTCACTAAAAACCAAAGACGTCAAAATTTCCTTTAGTACCGGTCGAATTAAATCAGCTTTATCTTTACTATATTTCCAATCTATATTTTCATTAACTAAGTATGATGATTGGGCCAATTCCATTTGAATAGTGTGAATACCATTAGCTGGGTTACCATAGTTCCTGGTAGTCCACCCTCCAGTGAACCGACCGTTCAAGACAGAACTAAAATTATTACACTTAAGACATATATCATAAACCTTTTTTTCAATTTTTGGATTACATGATTTTCCTTTATTCGTGCCAATATTAAAAGTTGGTAAAATGCCCTCAAAAAGATTGGGAATTACTGATCGGATTGAGTGGCAATCGTAAAGAATAGCAAAACCGTGTATCTTTTTTACTCTCTCTAATTCATGCTCAACAGCATTGTGATAAGTTGAATGAAATTTTTGCACTCGCTCTTGAATTTGTTCAGCAGAAGGCTTCCTGCTCCAGATATCTGTACCATCAAAGTCAGTCAAAGGAACTAAATCTGTAGTATTCTGTCCAGGGTATAAACTTAGTCCAGACGGATCACGGTTAGCATCAATGACGTACCTGTGGAATTTTGCACTTACTGTAGTTACATTATCAACTAACCCATCATACAACTTATCAATATGCCAATCTGTGTCAGAGAGCGTCTTGCCCCTCTCGTTAAGATGACTTTTAAGATCCTCTGGAAGAAATGTTCCCACGTGGGGAAAACCTAATAAAAGCGGAGAATTACCTTGTTTTACAGTGACGTTCTTCAACTTCAATAAACTCCTGAGTAACTCGGTAAATCCAAATCCTCTACTAATATTCCATCCCTAATCATATTTGATGCATTACTTATATCACCAGCTAAATATCGATCTTGGTCAATAGCTGGTACTTTAGAGCGAAATTTTGCCAAGGTACGCTCCAGTTTGGGACTAGTCTTAAGCGGCCTTCTAAATTCTATACCCTGAACTGCACACATGATTTCAATACCAATAATAGAGTGCAAATTCTTATTCATTCTCTCTAATCTTCGGGCTGCGTGCGCGGCCATACTGACGTGATCTTCTTGGTTAGCAGAAGTTGGAGTACTATCCGTAGTACATGGGTTTGCTAAATGTTTGTTTTCACTCATTAAGGCTGCTGTTGTCACCTCAGCAATCATATAACCAGAGTTCATACCAGGATTAGGTGTAAGAAAAGGTGGTAGATCAAAACTAAGATTCGGATCTACCATTAATGCCACTCTTCGCTGAGAAATTGCTCCAATTTCAGAGATAGCTAATGCGATTAAATCCGCAGCAAAACCAACTGGCTCTGCATGAAAGTTTCCTCCAGACACAATCATATTTTTATCGACTAGAACCAGTGGATTATCAGTAACAGCATTCGATTCAATTTCTAATGTTTGCCCAGCAAACCACAAAAGATCTAAGGCAGCTCCTGTTACCTGCGGTTGACATCTTATACAGTAAGGATCCTGAACCCTGGCATCATCTTCTCTATGGCTTTCTCTAATTTCAGAATCAGCCATAAGTTTTCGCTGAGCCCTCGCAACTGAGATCTGACCTTTATGTCCACGTAACGTATGAATTTCATCCTCTAATGGCTGAGTTGAGCCCATGATGGCATCAGTGGACAATGCGCAACTAACGATTGCTGATTTTGCGTTTCTCCATGCTCGAAACAAGCCCACTAATGCACAAGCTGTCGAGAATTGTGTACCATTTATGAGTGCTAATCCTTCTTTTGCTCCTAGCTTAATTGGATCCAAGTTTGAATCTCTTAACGCTTTCCTAGATGGCATTCGTACTCCCTTAAAAAATACTTCGCCTTCTCCAATTAATGCGGCTGCCATATGTGCTAAAGGAGCCAAATCACCGGAAGCCCCTACTGATCCTTGGTCTGGGATAACTGGATATATGTCGTTACCTATAAAATCTTGTATCAATGAAACAGTATCCCAGGAAACACCCGATGCACCTCGACCTAGCGACAACAGCTTAAGGGCGAGCATTAAACGAGTTGATTGACTGTCAAGTGCTTCACCGACACCACAACAATGTGAAAGGACAAGATTTTTCTGTAATAATGCTGTATTTTCCTTTTCAATTTTTACACTAGCAAGTTTTCCAAATCCTGTATTAACTCCATATACAGCATCACTCCCATTTGACGCCTCAGCTACGATGGCGTGGGCCTTAATTATTATACCTTTCACACTTTCATCAAGACATACTTCTTCAGTTCCGAGCCAAATTTTTTCTAAACTTTCAAGATTTGTACCACCGGGAGTTAATACTATCATATTTTACCTCCAAAAACTCTTTTATAAATGGGATTAAAACCTATCCGGTAAGCGAGTTCACAAGGATGAGAAATATCCCATATAGCCAGATCAGCTTCATAACCAGCCCGTATAATACCTTTTGTATTTATTCCCAGAGCAAGAGCAGCATTTTTAGTTGTTCCAAGTAAGACTTCTTCAGGCGTTAACCTAAAGAAAGTACATCCCATATTCATTGCAAGTATTATAGAGGCCAAGGGAGAAGAACCAGGATTACAATCTGTAGCTACTGCTATTGGTACATTATGATCTCTAAAACTTTGGATAGGTGGAAGTTGGGTTTCATGTATGGTATAAAACGCACCTGGCAAAAGTACTGCAACAGTCCCACTATTTGCTATGGCTTTTACATCAGAATCGTTGGCGTACTCTAAATGATCTGCAGACAATGCATTAAACATCGACGCTAATTTTGTACCGCCCATATTAGAAAGCTGTTCGGCATGTATCTTAACAGGAAAGCCAAGTTTCTTAGCACGCCTAAAAACACGCTCCATTTGTTTCGTATCAAACGCAATACCCTCACAAAAACCATCAACAGCATCAACTAATCCTTCCAAGGCGGCTCTATTTAGGGCTGGCAAACAGACATCATCAATATATTTGTCTGGAGATTCCTTAAATTCAGAGGGAATAGCGTGAGCACCAAGAAAACTAGTTTTAATATTCACAGGCCTTTTTGACTCTATCAATCTGGCTACCTTTAACATTTTAATTTCTGACTCTATATCCAAACCATAACCTGATTTTATTTCGATGGTACTTACCCCTTCTGAAATCAAAGCATCAACCCGCTTTAAAGCACCTGTCAGTAAATCATTTTCAGAAGACTCACGCGTATGATTAACAGTTGAAATAATTCCACCGCCTGCTTTCGAGACTTCCTCATAAGTTGCACCATTAAGACGCATTTCAAATTCGTTAGCCCTATTTCCTCCATGAACAATATGCGTATGACAATCAATCAGCGCTGGCGTTACAACTCGACCCTCAAGATCAATTTTTTCTAACTTTTTATACTTTTCAGGTAACTCCGATAGAACACCTACCCAGGAAATATTTCTATCTTCAATTACGATTACTCCATTCTCTATTAACCCGTAAGGCCTAAAAGACTCCATGGTAGCTATTACCACATTTGAAAGTAACATCGATCGACTCACATATTGTTTTATAATGTTTCTCGTGATATTATGTATGTACATATTACTAAGTCAAGATGAGAACATTAATGACCAAAATATTAGCTGACAAAATTTTAACGCCATCAGGATGGCAAGCTAATGCAACAGTAAAGATAGACTCTAACGGATATATTTCCGAGGTAAAAACTGGCAAAAATAGTTACGACCATCACGTAGGATGTTTATTACCCGCACCAGTAAATGTGCATTCGCACGCTTTTCAACGAGCTATGTCAGGGTTAACAGAATATAGAGGCCCTAATCCACGAGATAGTTTTTGGACATGGCGAAAATTAATGTTTAAGTTTTTGAACCAACTCACACCTGAAATGGTGGGAGCAATCTCTGCTTTTGTACAAATGGAAATGTTGGAATCTGGTTATGGGACCAATGTAGAGTTTCACTACCTCCACCATGACAAAAATGGGCACCCTTATAATAACATTGCTGAAATGTCTGATCAAATATTGTCAGCCACTAATCAAACAGGTATCGGACTTACGTTACTGCCAGTATTATACCAATATGGAGGTTGCGATCTTAGACCGCTGGGAGACGGACAAAAAAGATTTGGAAATAATATTGATCAATTTGCTAAATTATTTCAAAAAGTTGGAATAGATCTTAAATCTAACTCAAGAGATACAGTGCTGGGTCTTGCTCCTCACAGCCTTAGAGCAGTACATCCTAAAAACTTCGACGATATAAAGGCTTTAGCAGGAGAAAAACCTATTCACATGCACCTTGCGGAACAGGTTGCTGAAATAGAAGAGGTAAAAAGCTTCTGGAGGGCCCGACCAGTTGAGTGGGTATTAGATAATATAGATGTAAATCAGCAATGGTGTATGATCCACTGCACTCAAATGGAAAATCATGAGGTAGTCGGTTTAGCAAAGTCTGGAGCTACCGCTGGACTTTGTCCTATTACAGAATCTAGCCTTGGTGATGGAATTTTTGATGGTATTAATTGGTTACAAAATAATGGGTCTATCGCAATTGGATCAGATAGTAACGTGAGAATATCTCTTGTTGAGGAACTAAGAACACTCGAATACTCACAAAGATTAAGAGATAAATCTCGGGCAGCTCTGGCAACGAGTGATCAATCGACAGGACGTAGATTATTTGAAAAAATTTGTCTAGGTGGCGCTAAGGCGGCTGGTCGAAAAACGGGTCGTATCGAAGAAGGTTTCTATGCAGATTTACTAGCGATTGATACTACAAATATTAATCTAGCTGGTCGAACCAACGACACGTTGTTAGATAGTTATATCTTTTCAGGAGATGACAGCTTGGTTTCTGAGGTTTGGTCTGCTGGAAGACATATTGTAAAAGATGGCAAACATATCTTGCACGATGAAATAACAGAAGCATATCGAAAGACGACTAATAACTTACGGGGCTTTAATTGACGGGAACGCTCATCAATAACTGGCTAGGGGTTCAAGCAGAAGTTTTAAAACGCATACATAACCGAACATGGCGGCCTGGAGATATAATTCCTAGGGAAACAGACCTAGCCTACGAATTTGGTTGCGCAAGAGTAACAGTAAACAGAGCCCTAAGAGCTCTCGCAGATAAGGGTGTTTTGGATCGAAAACGCAAAGTGGGTACTACTGTCGCTCTATACCCTACCAGTAAAGCAACGTTAAGAATTCCACTTATACGTAAAGAAATTGAAGAGTTTGGGAAAAGTTATAATTACAAACTAATTAGAAAACGCCTTAATCAAAAGCCTAGTGGGAACCGATTATTAAATCACTTTTCTGCTAATGATAGATTAATATACATAAAAGCTATTCATACCAGTGATAGCAAACCATTCGTCGTAGAAAGTCGGTTCATTAATCAAAATATTACTCCAAAAATTAAAATAGAAGAATTTGAAAAAAATAGTCCCAACGAATGGCTTCTCGCAAATGTACCTTATACGCACGGACAAATTACTTTTTCAGCAATAAATTGTTCGAACGAAATATCATCTTTACTAAAAATAAATGCTGGAGACGCTGTTTTTCAAATTGAACGAACAACATTTGATAAAGAACAAGTCATAACGAATGTCCTACTCACCTATCACAAAGATTACAGGCTACAGACATCTCTGTAGAAAATAGATTAGTTGTTTTCTAAGATGATTCAGATATTAGAAAATTTAAGGTATATTAATGCCATAACATTGGAGTGGTAGTAATTAACTCAAGGCCATTTTCATTAACAAGGTAATTTTGTTCGAAACCAACGTTACCAACGCCATCACGAGCAAGAAACGCCTCTAAACCAATTAACATCCCAGCTTCAAACTTTGCATTTTGATGATCGAGGACCGTACTAATATAGGGTGGGCCTTCAAAATAGAGGCCGTGAGGATGCCCAAAAAATGGGAATTTTTCTGCAGCCGGGTCAGCATCAGGTCCAAAATCAGCTACCATCTCATCTCCAATTTTTGCAGCATCTTCAAAGCTTACTCCTGGCTTTATCGATTTAGCAATCGTGTTAATGATATTTACACATGACTCAAGAAGATTTGCTTGATCTGTATCAGGATTATTTCCACAAACAGCAGTTCGCCCAGGATCTAAATAATATCCCTGATACATTGGCCCGATTAAAAATGCACGAAACAAATCCCCACTTTTTGGAGAAACTTTCCTGTAACCCGAAAGGGGATCACCACACGTAAACCCTATTGTCTTACCATGGCTGACCTGAATTTTATCAATAATTCCTCCAGCTGAAACGATATCATGTGCGGCTACTCCGGCTGCCTCTGCTTCCGTTTTTCCAGACATTAAAGCTTTAATCATTCGAGTCATTGCTGGACTAGCTATTTGACCAGCTGTTCGGATAACTTCCTGCTCCTCTTTTGATTTGATTAGGCGTCCACATCTAACCAAGTCATCGCAAATTTTCCAATTTATGTTAGGCGTCATATTTTGTAGTTCGTTCCAATACTTCATTGGAAAAAAATCACTCCCAACAAAACCAACTTCTCCTGAAATCGTAAAACTTTTTAATGTTTCCACTAATTTTGCTACTGGATCTGAAGCCACTCGAAAATCTGATATAGCTACTACCTCGCTTCTGACATCTGGATCATCAGCAATCAATATAGGTTCAAAACCGATTCGAAACAAAACGGCACAATAAGCACGGGCACTAAACTGACCAGAATCAAAACCTTGACCCACTTTTGTAGAAAAATAATTTGTTAGGAAGATAACGTCCGCTGCACGATCAAAAGTAGAAGCAGTTCGACCCCATATAACTGCAGTCTCCAAGCCCCTGGAGACCATTTCTAGTTCAACTTTTTTCCATCTACTTTTATATTCTGCGTCAGAGAATACTAGCAACCTCTCAGTCATTTCTATCTCCCTGAAAACTTATTACTTTGAAGAGCAGTAGTTAAGTTCAA
>JBMYRX010000037.1:0-19077 GCA_049602715.1 Paracoccaceae bacterium
TCCCATTTTTTCTGATCCTGCTCTACGGACGAAAGCGACTTAGCAACTCTCCTCCAAGAGTCAGAAACACTCTCATCTATTGGATTTTTGTTTGGATCTTTATAGCGATATTTCATGTCCCAAATTTGCTCTGAAAAAGGTGTTACAAAATTTGACATTTGTTGATAGATTCCCCAATTAACTAAAGGAGGTCCATCTTAAACTGGAAAATAGCCCGCGGCAAGAATAACGATGATATTAAATATAATTCTAGGGAAATTAATGACGCACATAAATCTTATAAAAATAAACGTTGGATCATCCACGGTAGAAGATATTCGAAAATGGCAACTTACTAACAAAGAAAAATGGCTTGATAAAAAGCCTAGACACATAACAAGAATGTGGCCAAAGCGACAACTAGAAATCTTGAACGGAGGATCTATTTTCTGGGTTATAAAAGGCTACATAATGGCCCGCCAAAAAATTCTGGGAATGGAAGAGTTTTATCGAGGTGATAATATTAGATGCTGCGCCTTAATTTTTGATAGTACTATTTATGAGACTGAGTCTGTTCGAAAGCGACCGTTTCAAGGGTGGCGCTATCTAGAGATTGAGCAAAGCCCAGCCGATTTAAAACTAGATTATCGTAAGAATGATAACGTACCAACGCAAATTTTAGCGGAGTTAGCTGATATAGGAGTAAGATAGGAGAATTTTAATAAAGGCCTTAAGATTTTTTTATTTTATCTAACATGGCTGAAACTTCGCTAACTAAATCTTCTCTTTTTATCTCTTTTTGTGCAGGCTGTGACTTCCATTGCTCTAACGTTGCATCCTTAGAAATTTTAGATCCAAGTACAAGATCTTTTAGCTGAACAACGCCCTTATTATATTCCTCTGAACCAACAATGACCGCGATTGGCGAGTTTCTTTTATCGGCGTACTTAAGTTGGTTTCCAAAATTCTTAGGGTTACCCATGTAAACCTCAGATTTTATTCCAGCTGAACGTAATTCCGAAACAATTTTTTGATATAGATTTAATTTATCCCTTTCCATAACGGTAACTATTACTGGACCAGTAGAATCCTTTTTGGTTTCTTTACTAATATTTAAAGCAGTGAGTAAACGATCTACCCCAAGAGATATTCCAACTGCAGGTACCTCCTGACCTGTAAAACGTTTTATCAAATCATCATATCTTCCGCCACCTGCTATGGAACCAATAGTCTGCTTCCCCCCAGCGTCATCAAAAAACTTCGAAGTCAGATCTGCCTCAAAGACTGGTCCTGTATAATAACCCAAACCTCTAACAACACTTGGGTCAACAGTCACTCTGTCACTGAAGTATCCTTGTGCCTCACTGAGCTCTAATATCTTACTAAGCTCTTCAACACCTTCATTGCCGATGTTTGAACCATTGACTAATTCTCTAAGGTTCTGAATGGTTTTCGCTTCAGTACCTCCTTTGGCAGCTATAAAACTTAAAATTCGACTGGCCTGCTCCTCGCTTAGGTTCGCTCCTTCTGTAAAATCACCGCTAAGATCTTTTCTACCGCGTCCTAAAAGAGCTAAAACACTATCTTCTCCAAGACGATCCAACTTATCAATGGCTCTCAGAACAATGCCTCTCTCCTTGAGCTTATAATCTAAATTCTGTGGGTCAAAAAGCCCAGAAACTTCCATGATTCCGGTTAAAATCTTTCTATTATTCACTTTGACTGTGTAATCATTCTTAGGGATTCCAATAGACTCTAACGCGTCAGACAGCATAGCACAAATCTCAAAATCTGCCATGATACTGGCAGAACCGACTGTATCAGCGTCACATTGATAAAACTGTCGATATCTGCCTAATCCTGGTTTTTCGTTCCTCCACACAGGACCCATCGAATACCTTCTGTAAGGATTCGGTAAATTATCCCGATATTGCGAATAAACTCTAGCTAGAGGCGCTGTAAGATCATACCTTAGCGCCAACCAGGTGTTATCTTCCTCAAAAGCAAATATTCCTTCGTTCGGCCGATCTATATCAGGCAAAAACTTACCTAACGCATCAACTGTTTCAATCGCTGAACTTTCTAATCCGGTGAAGCCGTACAGTTCGTAAACATCACAAATTATTTTTAACATCTCCTGTCGTTGGGTAATTTCATGTCCAAAATAATCCCTAAAGCCTTTTGGTGTTTCAGCTTTTGGCCGAAGCTTCTTATTTAACTTTGACATAAATTTATACCACTTCAAAATTATCTTAGACCTACTTTAAACGAGCTGATAAAAAGGAACAAGACAAACGGTTATCTTAAATTTTTTAAAAAAATATTAATAAAAGGAGAAATAAATGAAAAATATTTTAATTGAAGAGAAAATCTCTCATATTTTAAAAACCTTAGATGAACTTTCAGATGTTGTTGCTGAACATGAAAATGCAATAAAAATATCGACTACTCGAATAGAAAAACTTATGGGGATAATAGCTCTAACTGAAGCTGAAAATAACTCAACTGAATATTTTCATGATACCAAGCCACCACATTATTAGATAATACAATATGGTCTGAGACGTTGAACTATTAATACTCTTCTATTGAAATAACTCCTTGTAAACTCCTAATAGTTGTACAAATCTCTGGGTGAATTGGATAAGAGTCTCCCAGCAGAACCTCTACCTCGCCGGGCAGATCGGAGTCTATGAGGCAAAGGGACACCTCACCAACACTTCTATTACCAATTTTCTTTATTTCCTTATTAAAAACAGAAGCTAATGATACAACAGTTTCATCTCTATTAATAAAAATTTTCAATCCTTTTATACCTTTAATTTTAATAGCGGAGTCTATTGATTGCACTGAACGACAAAGTAACTTCATTTGCCCTGCCTCAAGGGCTGCCTCCACACTCATAGCTACATTCTGTCCGGGCTGAATGATTTCATCTGATTTTTCAAGAACATCAGAAAATACTGTAACCTCGTAGAGCCCCGTGGGATCTGAAACCTGAATAAAAGAGAACCTATTACCTCTTGCAGACTTTCTATCCTGACGTCCCGAAATCGAACCAGCAATTTTTACCGCTACTGGACCTCCCTTAACAAGAGTTTCTAATTCTGAGGATACGATTATATTATTACGTTTTAAAGAGGTACGATAATCATCTAATGGATGTCCAGAAAGGTAAAAACCAATCGCGCTGTGCTCCTCAACGAGCTTCTCATTAGTTGACCAGTCGTCTATCAAATTAAATTTTGGTTCTGTAAGATCATCCCCCGCTTCTCCAAATAGTGAGCTTTGATCAGATCTCCTCTGGTCATGTATCGCAGAGGAATAGGACACTAACCTATCCAGATTATGCAGAATCAGAGCTCTATTATCTAATAGTTGATCGAATGCACCCGCCTTAGTCAACATTTCCAACGGGCGTTTTCCCACTTTTTTCATGTCAACAGATCGTGCAAAATCATATATGGTCGAAAATCGTTTTGATCCGGAAATTTCTCTCGCCTTAACAACTAGTTCCATAGCCTCAACACCAACATTTTTTAGTGCTCCTAAAGCATATAATATTTTATCGCCCTCAACCGAAAACTTTGCTTGTGATCGGTTCACACACGGAGGAATAATATTGATTTTCAATTTATTAATTATTTCATCCTTATAAATTGAAAGTTTGTCCGTAAGGTGCATGTCGCAATTCATAACTCCTGCCATAAACTCTACTGGATAATTTGCTTTAAGCCACGCTGTTTGATAGCTAACCACAGCGTAGGCAGCGGCGTGAGACTTATTAAAACCATAATTTGCAAACTTTTCTAGTAGGTCAAATACCTCTGATGCTTTTTTTTCTGTGACATTTTTTAATTGGGCACCCTTCATAAATTTTGGCCGTTCGGCATCCATCGCTTCCTTTATTTTCTTACCCATAGCTCTTCTTAAAAGATCAGCACCCCCTAGCGTATATCCTGCCATTACCTGAGCAATTTCCATAACTTGCTCTTGATATACAATAATACCTTGTGTTTCTGCTAGAATATGATCGATTAGAGGATGAATGGACTCCAATTCTCGCTGTCCATTTTTAACCTCACAATATGCCGGTATATTTTCCATTGGACCTGGTCGGTAGAGTGCCACCAATGCAACTATATCTTCTATACTAGTTGGCTTCATCCTTCTAAGCGCGTCCATCATGCCACTACTTTCGACTTGAAAGACCGCTACCGTATTTGCTGAGGAATATAGATCAAAAGTCTTTTCATCATCCAAGGGTATATTACCTATATCAATTATAATTTCACGCTCTTTCAATATATTCAGGGCATTTTGGATAATCGTAAGTGTCTTCAAACCTAGGAAATCAAATTTCACAAGACCGGCTAATTCTACCCATTTCATACTAAATTGGGTCGCCACCATAGTTGATCGCGGGTCCTGGTATAACGGTACTAATTCATCTAGCGGCCTATCACCAATAACAACACCTGCAGCGTGAGTGGAGGCATTACGGAGTAAACCTTCAACTTTGCCAGAGTAATCTAGCAGTCTTGATATAATTTCTTCTTTTTTTGCTTCATCCTTGAGCTTAGGTTCAGTGGCTAGCGCTTTATTGATACTAACTGGTCTGACCCCGTCTACTGGTATTAATTTTGCCAGACGATCAACCTGCCCATAGGGCATCTGTAATACTCGCCCGATATCACGGATTGCAGCTTTCGACAGTAATGCACCAAAGGTGATTATTTGACCAACTTTATCATGACCATATTTTTGTTGGACATAATTTATAACTTCCTCTCTTCTATCCATACAAAAATCGATATCAAAGTCAGGCATTGATACTCGTTCTGGATTTAGGAATCGTTCGAATAGGAGTGAATACCTTAAAGGATCTAAATCTGTTATTGTTAAAGCATATGCAACCAGAGAGCCCGCTCCAGAACCTCGGCCTGGGCCCACGGGAATCTGTTTTGACTTAGCCCATTGAATAAAATCCGCAACAATTAAAAAGTACCCAGGGAACCCCATTTCATCTATAACTTTTAATTCAAAGTCTAAACGGCTTTCATACTCCGAAACCGGAACTGCTTGTGGGATAACTTCGAGTCGGGTTTTCAATCCAGCTGTAGCCTGTCTTCGTAGCTCTTGACTCTCATTTTCAGCAAATTTTGGTAATATTGGCTCTCTAGTTTCTGCTTTAAAGGCACACCTTTTGGCAATCTCAACAGTGTTAGCTGTGGCCTCGGGCAAATCTGCAAATAAAGTAAGCATTTCTTCCTGTGTTTTAAAAAAATGTTGAGGAGTTAATCTTCGTCGACTCTCCCTTTGATCAACATATGAACCGGAAGAAATACACATTAACGCATCATGAGCCTCAAACATATCACTATCTGGAAAAAAAACATCATTGGTTGCCACTATTGGGATTTTTAGTTCGTAAGCCATTTCTAGAAAAGACTTCTCGGTAACTGCTTCTGATTCAAGTGGTTCATTCTCTAATGGGTGTCTTTGAATCTCAATGTATAAGTTACTTTTAAAAGTATCAGAAAAATCTGTTAATAAATCATGCGCTTCAGGAATCTTATCCGCTATTATTAATTCTCCCAGAGGGCCAGCTGCGCCTCCAGTGAGAAGTATTAGACCATCGGAACAAGATTTCAAATCCTCCATCACTAAAAAAGGACTTACTTCTTTCTCTAGGTAAGCTTTAGAGTTCAACTTAAGCAGATTTTTATATCCAATCTCATTTTTAACTAAAAGTACAATTGAGGGTAACCCAAAAACCGGATCTATCTTGGGTCTTTCAGTTGCACAAAAACTCATCTGACATCCTAAAATTGGCTGTATACCAGCGTTTGCAGAGTATTCAGAAAACTCAAGTGCGCCAAATAAATTATTTGTATCTGTTACCGCAACTGCGGGCATACCCATAGCAAAACAGGTGGCCGGTAATTCCTTTATTCTGATTGCCCCCTCTAAAAGGGAATACTCAGAATGAACTCTCAAATGAATAAATTTTGGATTCTCTTGCATAACATTAGCGTACTCCACTATAATTAAATACGAAAGTGCACAAAAGGCTTGCAAAAATATATTTTTGGTACTTTTCTACTGGTAAGTATGTTTTGTCTACGCCGCATCGACGAAACATCTGTATGGTTTTATTGGGTACCGCGGCGGGACATCTTTTTATGGTCACGTTTCTTCTGAACGGAGAAGTCGTTAATGCGGATGTAAAGCCCTTCGATACGCTCCTGACATTTTTAAGACAAGTTAAAGGACTTACGGGCACCAAAGAAGGGTGTAATGAGGGCGATTGTGGGGCTTGCTCTATAATAGTTACCGATCGACAGGGAGTAACTAAATCTATTAACTCATGCATTACTCTAATGCCACAAATCCACGGAAAAGCAGTAAGGACAGTCGAGGGGGTAAGTAGCCCGGACGATGAACTTCACCCGATCCAAACAGCTATGATAAAAAACCACGGTTCACAATGTGGGTACTGTACACCAGGCTTCATAACAACACTGGCCGTGGCTCACAAAAATGGAAAAAAGGATTTTGAGAATCAGCTGGCAGGTAACCTCTGTCGATGCACCGGGTACGGTCCAATATTGATGTCAGCTGAAGAAGTATCAGAAGCAGCTGTTCCTAATTGGATGCAGGAAAATTTGGTATTGTTAAAAAATATTAACAGTAATCTTCAAGTCCCTCAAACTATTAATGAACTTGCTAACCTGTACGTCAAGAATCCAACAGCAAAGCTTGTGGCTGGCGCAACAGATTTGAGTCTGGAAATTACAAAAAAACTAAATACCTTAAATGATTTAATATTCTTAAGTGAATGTAGTGAGTTGAAAAGAATTATAATAGAAAAGCATAATATAAAAATTGGTGCGGCGTGTACTATTTCTGATCTGATCGAACGGTTGTCTTCAGTTTTTCCACATTTCTGTAAAATGCTCTTAAGATATGGTGGAGTCCAAGTTAGGAACTCCGCAACCATTGGTGGTAATATAGCTAACGGATCCCCGATAGGAGATGGCTCCCCAGCCCTAATTGCTTTAAATGCGAGGTTAAATTTACGAAAGGGAAAATCTACTCGTTCCTTACCTATAGAAGAATTCTTCATAGACTATGGGGTGCAAGATTTAATGGCAGCTGAATTCATAGAGTCGATCGACATTCCTCAGACCTCTGGTTCATTGAAATGCTACAAAGTAACTAAGCGTTTTGATCAGGATATTTCAGCAGTTTGCGGTTGTTTCTTAATAAAAATTATTAACAATAAAGTTACAGAATGTAGGATAGCATTCGGTGGAATGGCTGCGACACCTAAAAGAGCACTCAAAACAGAAAAAACCTTGTTAGGGTTTTCCTGGACAATCAATACTATAAAAAACGCAATGAATGAATTAAAACAGGATTTTTCTCCAATCGATGATATGAGAGCATCATCATATTATCGGCTGAAGATCGCGCAAAACCTTTTACTAAGGCTCTTCCATGAGGAAACAAATGAACTGTTAGAAACAAGGGACGCCAGGTAATGCAACCAGTTAATGAAGAGGTTCATGACTCTGCTAAGCTACATGTAACCGGAAAAGCTATATATACCGACGATATTAAGTTGCCTAATGATACACTTCATTTAGCATTTGGAATATCTACGATCGCTAAGGGGTCAATTGAAACCATAGATTTATCTGATGTTAAAAAATCTGACGGTGTAGTAGCCGTAATTACGGCCAAAGACTTAAAATATAAAAATGATACCTCACCATCTGTAGCAGATGAGCCCTTGTTATCTGAGGGATTAATTCATTTTTTAGGCCAACCAATCTTTTTAGTTGTGGCTGAAACTCACTTGAAGGCTCGTAAAGCTGCGTTATTAGGGAAAATAAGTTATTTAGAAAAAGAACCTATATTAACCATAAACGAGGCAATAATTGCAAATTCAACATTAGCTGACGGGTGTTGTATTTATAAAAAGGGATCTCCTGATAAAAAAATTGAATCAGCCCCAGTACAATTAGCTGATAGTTTTTACATTGGTGGACAAGAACATTTTTATTTAGAAGGACAAGTAGCATTAGCCGTCCCTCAGGATGACAACGGAATAGTAATTCATTGTTCATCTCAACACCCAACAGAAATCCAACACAAAGTCGCTGATGCGATTGGTACCGAAATGCATAACGTTACAGTTGCTGTAAGACGTATGGGCGGTGCTTTTGGGGGGAAAGAGTCTCAAGGTACGGCATTAGCAATTGCTTGCGCTATAGCTTCTAGGGCAACAAATAAACTGTGTAAAATGCGGTATGATCGAGATGACGATATGATACTAACTGGAAAACGTCACGACTTTCGAATTGATTATTCAGTTGGTGTGGATCGAACGGGAAAAATTCTTGGGATACGGTTCGAGCATTTTGTTAGATGTGGCTGGTCACAAGATTTATCTTTACCTGTTTCTGACCGTGCTATGCTTCACGCAGATAATGCGTATAATCTAACTGATGTAGAAATTGTCTCCCATAGATTAAAAACAAATACACAATCGAATACCGCTTTTAGAGGCTTTGGGGGTCCTCAAGGTATTATTGGGATAGAGAGAGCGATCGATCATATAGCTCATCATCTTAATTTAGACCCTGTGGATGTTAGAAAAACTAATTTTTATAAATCCTCAGAGTCTTTAGAGAAAGATAATTCTAGCACGCCAGATACTACTCCTTATGGTATGCCCGTGACTGATTCAATTTCTGAAAAACTTGTAAACTCTCTGTCCAAAATAGCCGATTATAAAATACGATGTAAAGAGATTCGAAAATGGAATAAAAAAAACAAGTTTATAAAAAAAGGAATAGGATTTAACCCTGTAAAGTTTGGTATTTCCTTTACACTAACTCATTTAAATCAGGCTGGAGCATTGGTTCATGTTTATATGGATGGCTCTATTTATTTAAATCATGGTGGGACTGAAATGGGTCAAGGCTTATTTGTGAAAATGGCTCAAGTTGCAGCCAAATCTTTTGGAGTTGACCTTTCTAAGATAAAAATCTCAGCTACAGATACCAGCAAAATCCCCAACACCTCAGCTACTGCTGCTTCTTCAGGATCAGACTTAAATGGAATGGCTACAAAAATTGCGTGTGAAAAAATAATCAAGAGGATAAAAAGTGCTTTATCCAATCAATATGGCGTAACAGAGGCAAAAATCCGTTTTGAAAATAATAAAATCTATCTTGATGATAAAATAATAAATTTCTCCGAAGGCGTGAAGTTTGCTTATGAGAATAGAATTTCTTTGAGTGCTACCGGATACTACGCAACGCCAGAAATATCTTGGAATAGAGAAACAGGAAAAGGGCGGCCCTTCTTTTATTTTGCATATGGAGCAGCTATTACCGAAGTAGCCGTTGATACACTTACTGGGGAAACGAGCCTAATACGTACCGATATTCTGCATGACTGCGGACGTTCACTGAACACAGCAATAGATTTAGGACAAATTGAAGGCGGCTATGCCCAAGGGGTCGGCTGGCTAACAAGTGAGGAACTAATTTGGAACAAAAAAGGAGCACTCATGACCCATGCTCCATCAACCTATAAAATACCATGTGCATCTGATCGCCCTAAAACGTTTAATATTGAGCTCTGGAAAGGAGATAATACTCAACCAACGATCTATAGATCAAAAGCTGTCGGTGAACCTCCCCTAATGTTAGGAATTTCTGCATGGCTTGCCATATCAAATGCAATATCTTCGTGTGGCCCAAACTACCCAAAGCTTAATGCACCAGCAACTCCTGAACAAATATTGAACGCCATATCGAGAGCATCAGATGGCATTTGATATCGAAACCTTAAAATCCAATCTCTTACTTCACGGGAAGGTCGCTCGAGTAGCAATAGTAGCCACCAGAGGTTCAGTCCCTAGAGAAACAGGCACAGAAATGCTGGTTTGGGAAGGTGGGCAGCTAGGAACTATAGGTGGCGGCACTTTAGAGTTTCAAGCCGTGCGAGAGGCTTTCGCTGGCGATTATCTAAAGACAGTTCCGCTCGGCCCTGACTTGGGCCAATGCTGTGGCGGTAGCGTCACGTTAGTCAACGAAATTTTTGACCAAGCTCGATTAAAAGAAATAGAAATTGGGAAACAATTTTCACGAAGGGTATCTGGGATTTATCAAAAACCTTCGGCCATCATAAGGCATGAAGAAAGTATACAATCATCTACCTGTGCCATTGATAAAACTGTAATCTCCAAGGGCTGGGTGTCCGAGCCAACACTTACAAAATCATCACCCCTATGGGTGTATGGTGCAGGTCACGTTGGGCGAGCAATTATCCAAACAATTTCTCCGTTACATAACTTTGACTTAACTTGGCTTGACACTGACAAAGACAGGTTTCCAGAAGAAGTCCCTAGCTCTGTCAAAGTCCTTTACTCCAAAAACTTAATTCCATTAAGTGAATATGCTCCCGCAAACTGCAATCACATTATTGTAACTTACTCTCACGCAATAGATCTCAGTCTATGTAACAAAATTTTAGAAGCGCCATTCGAAAGTCTAGGGTTGATTGGGTCCAAAACTAAATGGGTACGATTCCAAAAACGGTTGGCTGAGTTAGGTCATTCATATGATACAATAAATCAAATAACTTGTCCTATTGGGTGCCCTAAATTAGGTAAACACCCACAAGCTATTGCAATAAGTCTTGCACAAAAATTATTAATTTCTAGCAATGAGACTACTGACCGTCGGGTGATAGTTAAATGAACGAGAAAGCACTCTTAAGCATCGAAAGTATTACAAAGTCCTATCCGGGGGTAATTGCAAACGATAATGTTAATATTAATATTAAATTCAATGAGATACACGCTTTATTAGGAGAAAACGGAGCTGGGAAATCTACGTTGGTAAAGTTAATTTATGGACTTATAAAACCCGATGACGGCTCAATGACCCTCTCAGGAAATAATTATAGCCCTAATGAACCAAGGGATGCCCGAAAAAATGGCGTAGCAATGGTTTTCCAACATTTCTCTTTGTTTCAAGCATTAAGTGTTGCTGAAAATATAGCACTAGGTATGGAGACACCGCCCCCTATCAATGATTTATCGAAAAAAATTAAGGGTATTTCAAACGAGTACGGTTTGCCAATTGATCCTGAAGTACTAGTCGAACAACTTTCCGCAGGTGAACAACAACGAGTTGAAATAATTAGGTGTCTATTACAAAACCCAAAACTACTAATCATGGATGAACCAACTTCGGTGCTAACGCCAAACGAAATAAAAATACTTTTTAACACTCTTAGAAAACTAAAAGCAGAGGGAACATCCATACTATACATATCCCATAAATTAGAAGAAATTAGAACCTTGTGTGATAATGCAACAATATTACGAAATGGTAAAAATGTTGGTCAATGTTTTCCAAAAACAGAACCTGTACGAAATATCGCTGAAATGATGGTTGGGGAAAAACTCACAGTACCCAAAAAAGGGTCTACAGTAACGAATGTATTAGCTATGCAGGTAAAGAATTTAAATTGGTTTCCAAACGATTTATCAAACAAACAACTAAAGCAAATTAACTTGTCAGTTAATAAAGGTGAAATATTAGGGATTGGCGGGGTTGCCGGCAATGGGCAAGACGAGTTGACCAGTGTTTTATCTGGAGAATTACCAAGTGATAAAAATGCGATCACATTGTTTGGTGAGCCAATTGGAGACCTTGATATAAATAAAAGACGTCTAATGGGAATTTTAACTGCTCCAGAAGAACGACTAGGTCATGCAGCAATTCCAGGGATGAATCTTATTGAAAATACTAATCTTACGGCTCATCATAAAGAAAGTTTAGTAGGAAAAGATGGTATAATAAATTGGAACAAAACTAAAAATTTAACAAGCCAAATTATAGAAAGTTTTGATGTCCGAACACCTAATAATGAAGCCTCAGCCGGTTCCTTATCCGGTGGAAACTTACAAAAATTCGTAATTGGCCGTGAGATTCTACAGGGACCTACCGTATTTATAGTAAATCAGCCAACGTGGGGAGTGGACGCCGCTGCCGCAAATTCGATTCATCAAGCTATTTTAGATCTAGCTTCAACCGGTTCCGCCATTGTTTTAATAAGTCAAGATCTAGATGAACTCATTGCGGTATCCGACAGTTTTGCTGCTATTAATGCTGGGAGGCTATCCAAAAAAATAGATACTAGCGGCCTAACAGTTGATGAAATAGGGTTAATGATAGGTGGAACAGGTGAACATTGGACTCATGATAATTAAATTAGAAAAAAGAATACAACCTTCAAGAGGTTGGACCACAATAACACCATTTTTGGCAGTTATAGCCACTATGATTTTTGGTGGGTTTATGTTCTTTTCTTTAGGTCAAGATCCTTTAGAAGCTATAAGAATTATTTTTTGGGACCCACTATTCAATCCTCAATATGCGAGCTATACACGCCCCCAAATTTTAGTAAAAGCTGGGCCATTAATATTAATAGCTCTTGGTTTAGCACTTGGTTTTAGAGCAAATATCTGGAATATCGGCGCAGAAGGTCAATATATTATGGGGGCTATCTTTGGAGCTGGGGTCGCCTTAGCTTTTTATCCTCTTAATGCCTGGTTTATATTTCCACTGATGATAATTTCTGGTGCTTTTGGCGGAGCTATATGGGCCATGATACCTGCGATATTAAAAATTAAATTCAATACTAATGAAATTCTTGTATCATTGATGTTAGTGTATGTAGCAGAACAAATTTTAGTTAGTATGTCTTTAGGCTTAATGCGGAATCCAGACGGTGGTGGATTTCCTGGGTCTCGAAATCTTCAATACTATGACGCGGCTTCGAACCCAGAAATAATCTCTGGAACAGGAATGCATTGGGGTGTCCTACTCGCCTTAGCCTTGGTATGCCTTACCTACATGATGCTCCAAAAACATTTTCTTGGGTTTCAAATAAAGATTAGCGGTCATTCTATCAAAGCTGCTCGGTTCTCCGGTACCAAGCCGTCACTTATTATCGCTTTATGTTTTGGAATATCAGGGGCATTAGCAGGATTAGCCGGTCTCTTTGAAGTTTCAGGGCCATCAGGCCAAATAAGTATAGATTTCAACGTAGGTTACGGCTTCACGGCAATAATAGTTGCCTTTCTTGGTAGACTAAATCCATTTGGTATTTTGTTGGCAGGTTTGTTAATGGCTTTAACCTATATTGGTGGTGAATTAGCACAATTCATGCTGGGATTACCCGCTGCTGCAATACAGGCTTTTCAAGGTATGCTATTATTTTTTCTGCTAGCGGGAGACATATTAACAAACTACCAACCAAAATTTAAATTCAAAAAGAGGCTATAATGGATTTTTCTGTACTTAACCCTGTCGCGCTTTTTGCCAGTTTAATGGTGGCAGCCACACCCATATTGTTAGCAGCAATCGGTGAGCTTATAGTCGAGAAGTCAGGTGTTTTAAACCTAGGTGTAGAAGGAATGATGATTGTTGGTGCTGTATGTGGGTTCATTATAGCCGTTGAAACCGATTCGGCATGGCTTGGTTTGGTTGGAGCGATTGTTGGTGGGGCGCTAGTTTCAGTAATTTTTGCCATTCTTACCCAAGTTCTTTTAGCAAACCAAGTAGCTTCTGGCCTAGCTTTAACTCTTTTTGGTTTAGGAATTTCTGCGATGATTGGAAATGGATATACAGGGATCAAACCACCAAGCTTCGAGCCCATAGAGATACCTTTTTTGAGTGATCTACCATTTATTGGCCCAGCCGTACTAAGTCATGACCCAGTTGTTTATATAGGATTAGGGTTAGTATGTTTTGTTTGGTATTTTTTAAATAAGACTAAAAAAGGGTTAATTCTTAGAGCAATCGGTGAAAACCATGATGCCGCCCACGCGCTCGGATATAAAGTGTTAATGGTTCGGATCTCAGCAATAGTATTTGGTGGAATGTGCGCAGGATTAGGAGGTGCTTACATTTCACTTGTTAGGGTTCCTCAATGGACCGAAGGAATGACCGCTGGAGCCGGATGGATTGCACTCGCAATTGTGGTTTTCGCTAGCTGGAAGCCATATCGGCTTTTATTAGGAGCTTATTTGTTTGGTGGTGTAACAATTATGCAGCTAAACCTCCAAGCTCTGGGTGTAGAAATAGGAATTGCATATTTGTCGATGGCGCCATATCTGGTAACGATTATAGTACTAGTTATGATTTCATCGAATCATCTGCGTTCTTCTGCGAATGCTCCTGGTTCGTTGGGACGTATTTTTCACGCCTCACAATGAGGTAAGGCAAAAAAAAGGAAACTTGTATGAAACTTTTTAAATCTATTTTAATCGGGAGTGCTCTATTAATGAGTGCTTCATTTACTGCTAATGCCGCTGATCCAACAAAAGTTGGGTTCGTTTATGTAGGTCCCACAAATGATGGTGGATGGACTCAGGCACATGATAAAGGGCGTCTCGCTCTAGAAGCCGCACTTGGTGATAAAGTGGAAACAGTCTACGTAGAGAATGTAGCAGAAGGTCCAGACTCAGAGCGGGTAATGACTCAAATGGCCCTAAGCGGAGCAGATCTCATTTTTACCACTTCTTTTGGTTATATGGACCCAACTCTAAATGTTGCAGCTAAATTCCCTAATGTAAAATTTGAACATGCTACTGGTTATAAAACATCTGCCAATATGAGCAATTATTCAGCTCGCTTTTATGAGGGTAGAGCCATTCAAGGGCACATCGCAGGAAGTATGACAAAATCCAATATTATAGGATATATAGCCTCCGTGCCAATCCCAGAGGTAGTAAGAGGAATAAACTCGGCATATCTTCATGCCTCAAAAGTTAATCCTGACGTAGAGTTTAAAATAATATGGATCTTTAGCTGGATGGACCCTGCAAAAGAGTCAGATGCTGCAAAAACTCTTATCGAACAAGGTGCAGATGTTATTCTACAACATACAGATTCAACCGCCCCTTTGGCAGCTATGCAGGCCGCTGGCGGTGTAATAGGATTTGGGCAAGCATCAGATATGGGAGAATATAGTCCATCTCCGAGAGTTTCTTCTATAATCGACGATTGGGCACCATACTACATTGAAAGAACCAAAGCTGTTATGGATGGTACCTGGGAAAGTCAGGCTGTTTGGCATGGAATCTCGACTGGAATGGTAGGTATTGGAGAGATTACAGATGCAGTTCCAGCAAAAGTACGAGCTGAAGCGATAGCACTTAAAGACGCAATTGTTTCTGGCGATTATCACCCATTCACCGGACCTGTTAATAAGCAAGATGGTAGCCCATGGCTAGCAGCAGGAGAGGTTGCAGATGATGGTACTTTAGCAGGGATGACATTTTATGTCGAAGGCATTAAGGGTGATGTGCCCAACTAAAGTACGAAAAGTGGAAAAAGCCTATAAAAATATAGGCTTTTTTCTAACCTTTTAAGGTACCTTATATATTATGACAGAGTTGTTAACCATTAACTCTACTCCTATATCTTCTCTGTGTTTCGGCACAATGCAGTTCGGTGGAGCTTCAGACTTTAAAGAATCAGAATTAATCTTTAACAAATGTAGAGAGGTAGGAATAAATTTTTTTGATACAGCCCACTCTTATAATCAGGGTCGATCCGAAGAAATTTTAGGCGCACTCTGTCAACGTAATCGAGATGAACTCTTACTGGGTACAAAAGCAGCCTACGATAACTCTGCAACAAAAAAAAACATACTAAAATCATTCGAGGAAAGCCGAAAACGTCTCAATACTGATTTTATAGATATATTGTATATGCATCGTTGGGATCCAAGTGTGCCTATTCAAGAAACTATCGAATGTCTGGCAGAACTCATAGGAAAAAGGTTAATTCGATATATTGGTGTTTCTAATTATGCTGCCTGGCAAGTAATGAAAGCAAAAAAGGTTGCAACTGATCTTGGTATCTCATTAGACGTCATTCAACCAATGTACAGCTTAGTTAAGCGTCAAGCTGAGGTCGAGCTTTTACCTATGTCTGCGGAAGAAAAGATAGCAGTTTGTCCTTATTCCCCATTAGGCGGGGGTTTACTTACCGGAAAATACATTAAAGAGGGTGTTACAGGTAGGCTTACAAGTGATAGTAGGTACAAACAACGTTATGCCTTAGAATGGATGCACCAAACTGCGGAAAAACTATTAATTTTGTCTAAAACTTATGATATTTCCCCAGTAACCTTGGCTATAGCTTGGGTTTCTAAAAATCCGTACATAACCACGCCAATCATATCCGCTAAAACAATTGATCAATTACAGCCATCTCTGGATGTACTGAATTATAAAATGTCAGATGAATTATACAACGAAATGACCCACTTAAGCCTTTCTCCAGCTCCCGCTACCGACAGACTGGAAGAAACTTAGTTGGCTTAGCTAGTTTCTAATATTTATATTTGAAGGGTCGTAAGGGCTATCCTCTGTTATGACCGCATCCCATAATTGATCAAACATCTTAACTTGTAATTTCTGACCAAGGGTCGCTAGATCTGGTTTCACATACCCCATTCCAATAGATTGGTTGAAAGCAACTGAATAGCCTCCTGATGTCAACCTACCAACTCTTTTTCCATCCAAATATACTGCCTCACTTCCCCATGGATCAGCATCTTTTGGGCCGTCAATTAGAAGCGTCACACATTTGGTATTAATTCCATGCTTAACCATTGATTCTTTACCAAAAAAGTCTTTCGAAAGATCAACAAAGCGATCTAAACCTGCTTCTAACGGCGTAGCATCTCTGCCTAATTCAGTACCAAAAGCCCTATACGATTTTTCTTGTCTTAACCAATTTTGGGCACGAGCCCCAACTAGCTTAAGGTCATAATTTTGACCAACTTTAAATAGTTGGTCAAAAAGGTAATTTTGCATTTCAATTGGATGATGTAATTCCCAACCCAACTCTCCTGTATAAGCCACTCGGATGGCATTAACCGGGCACATCCCTAATTCGATAGATTTGGCAGAAAGCCACGGAAATCGTTTATTGGACAAAGCTTTTTCAGCGTCATCATCTTTAATTATTTCAGCAAGAATATCTCGAGAGTTTGGGCCAGCTATTGCAAACACACCAAATTGAGATGTCACATCTTGGACATCAACTCTACCAAAATCCTTCTCCTTATCAACAACAGCTTTCATCAAAAAGTCCGCATCGTAGAGTTGCCACGCGCCAGCCGAAACAAGATAATATTCATTTTCTTTCAATCTAACAATGGTATATTCTGACCTCGTTGTACCTTTTTCAGTAAGCGCGTATGTTAAATTTATTCGACCTATTCTCGGTAATTTGTTACTCGTAAACCAATCTAAAAACTTTGTGGCGCCAGGCCCCTTAATAATATGTTTCGTAAAGGCTGTTGCATCTATCAATCCTGCGGTTTTTCTCACAGCTTGAGCTTCATCTCTTGCAAATTCCCACCAACCTCCTCTTCGGAAAGATCTAGAAGATGAGTCGTCAAATCCCGCCGATGCAAAATAGTTCGGTCTTTCCCAACCATTAACCTGACCAAACTGTGCACCTCTTTCTTTTTGCCGATCGTAAGCAGGCGCTGTTTTCAACGGCCTGCAATTCTCCCTTTCTTCATCCGGGTGATGTAAAACAAAAACATGTTCGTAACACTCTTCGTTCTTACGCGCAGTATAATCCGTCGTTATCCAATTACCAAACCTTTTAGGGTCTAGTGAAGCCATATCAATTTCTGCTTCTCCCTCTACCATCAGTTGGCTAAGGTAATAACCAATTCCTCCAGCAGCAGTTATTCCAAAGGAAAATCCCTCAGCTAACCACATATTACGAAGTCCTTGCGCTGGCCCGACTAGCGGATTCCCATCTGGTGTATAGCAAATTGGACCGTTGAAATCATCTTTTAACCCAACTTCTTCAGTCGACGGAACTCTATTAATCATAGACAAGTATTCTGTTTCAATTCGATCTAAATCCAACGGGAATAAGTCTGCTCTGAAGGAATCAGGTACATTATATTTGAAACGCGCAGGAGCACCTTTTTCATAAGGACCCAATATCCAACCGCCCCTTTCTTCTCGTACGTACCATTTGCCATCAGCATCCCTCAAAACAGGATGTTCCGGGTTATTCTTTCTCCACTCCACTAATTTTGGATCTGGTTCCGTAACAATAAATTGATGCTCAACTGGTATGGCCGCAATCTTAATTCCAAGTAACCTTGCTGTTCTTTGAGCGTGATTTCCCGTTGCTGTAACAACATGTTCAGCTTCAATGACAGTTTTTTCTTCAGATGCTATCAGATTACCACCTTTTTCAATCATTTTTGAACAAGTAACTCTCCAGTGGTCCTGGTTCCACTCATATGAGTCAGCCTGCCATTTGCGCTCAATTACTACACCATATTGCCTTGCTCCTTTTGCCATGGCCATAGTGACGTCAGCAGGGTTTATATACCCATCCGTTGGATGAAAAATCGCTCCTTTGAGGTCATCTGTTCTAACCAGAGGGTAACGATCCTTAATCTGCTTTGGTGAAAGCCACTCGTAGGGCACATTACATGTTTCAGCTGTCGAGGCATAAAGCATGTATTCATCCATGCGTTCATCCGTCTGAGCCATTCGAAGATTCCCGACAACTGAAAAACCAACATTTAGACCTGTTTCTTGTTCTAAACCTTTATAAAATTTTATTGAATAGTCATGAATGTGTGTGGTTGCATAACTCATATTAAAGTAAGGTAATAAGCCAGCCGCATGCCAGGTTGATCCTGATGTTAATTCATCGCGTTCAAGTAACAAGGTATCCCAACCTACCTTACCCAAATGATAGGCTATAGATGTACCCACAGCCCCTCCGCCTACCACCAATACTTTAACCGCTTTTCGCATCATCAATACCTCTTTAGCCTTTTATATAACTAATTATAGAATCTTATAGCACCATCTCTCGACCTAACAAAAACCATTTGCGACGTTAAGGAAATTCAAATAGAAAAAGAAATAGTTTGCTATAGCAGCTCAGGGAGAGAAAAGATTTAGGGATTCGATTAAACTCAATGACTAGTAATTTAATTTTT
>JBMYRX010000038.1:0-18717 GCA_049602715.1 Paracoccaceae bacterium
GCCATGACGCCGCATTCCTTCTCGAAGTATCTCGTAGATTGAAGTGAGTTATTGGTCGGTTTTCACTTTTATTTAAAAAAGTTCCATCCATTAACTTGTTTATTTTTATATTAATCTCCGAGGAGTTAGCCATCTTAATTAAATGTGACAAAACACTAGTTGTTAATAATTGTCTTGATAAATCAACTTTAATTTCACCAATTTCATAATTCAATTCTGCTACACGATCACTATCGTTTAGCAGTTCAGAAATACTAACCTTAGATATTTTTTTTGCTAGGGTTTTAAGAATAGGAGTACTTGGATTTTGTGATAACTGCATCTAAATAAACTCATTCAACATTCGTTATAAAAAAAACTTAATAATTATAGATGATATAGAATTGCAGACCGTATAACGTTATTATTATATTAAAGCAAAACAACTTTTTTATGTACAAAATAAAGGGATCGCTTGTGAAAAGAACGAATAGAGATTTGACAGACGTGACTGTACTGGGAATTTTTGTCGCTGATACTACTTATATTGCAAATCGGATGCCAAAGATTGGAGAAACACTTATGGGTAGCTCTTTTAATCTTGGCCCTGGTGGTAAAGGGTCTAATCAGGCAGTCGCAGCCTCAAAAAGTGGTGCAAAGACACGTTTCATAACAAAAATGGGAGATGATACTTTTTCTAGAATGGGTTTGGATATATGGAAAAGTTCTCATGTCATACCAGAAATTGAATTTTCTAAAACTAAAGCTACTGGAGCAGCCTGCATATTTCTGGATGAGTCATCTGGAGAAAATGCAATTATTGTTTGTCCTGGTGCTGCAGAAGATATTTCTTCTGATTTTATTTCTCAAAAAGAAGATATTATTTCAAATTCAAAGGTTTTTATAACTCAACTTGAGCAGCCTGTAGATGCTGCAATAACAGCTTTAACTTTAGCCAAAAAGCATAAAGTTTTGACAATACTTAATCCAGCACCAGCCCCAAAAATACCCTTACCAGAGAAATTGTATCAGTTATGTGATTTTATAACACCAAACGAAACTGAAGCTGAACACTTAACAGGAATAAGAGTTGATTCAGAGGCCAGCGCGAAAGTTGCGGCAAAACGGCTTGAGGCTATGGGAGTGAAGAACATTGCGATTACATTAGGTAATAAGGGCGCTTATTTTCACAACTCCGTAATTTCAAAAATAATTCCCGCATTTAAAGTTGCAAAAGTACTAGAAACAACTGGAGCCGGCGATGCATTTAATGGAAGCTTGGCGGCGGCTCTTTCTCGAGGAGAAACTTATCTTGATTCCGTTATAATAGGGTGTGCAACTGCGTCTATATCAGTAACTCGTTACGGTACATCAGAGGCTATGCCAAGCTTAGAAGACGTACAGCGACTAATTGAAAGAAGAATAATTAATTAAAAACTTTTTTTAATGAAATCAATTTACAGATCATTATTTATTAATTAACACCCCAAATTAATTTTTGTTGTAAATTTATCGTATGACGCCAAAGATGGATTGTAATACTTTATAGTTAGGAAAAAAAATGAATTCTGTAGTCTGTGGTCCAGGATATGCAAACCCCGCTGAAGCTATGGCCGCTCCCATCGAAAAAATTCTCTATACAATAGCAATCTATACCGGTACCGGCATTCAAAAACCTGATTATCTTTGTACAATCGACTCAGATCCGACGAGTGAGACATACTCAAAAGTTATTTCTAGGTTAGAGATGCCAGGAATTGGAGATGAGCTCCATCATATGGGATGGAACGCGTGCTCATCTTGTCATGGAGATCCGAGCAAAGAACGAAAGTACCTAATTGTACCAGGCGTCAGATCATCAAACCTCCATATTATTGATTGTATTACAGATCCTAGGAAACCATCTCTTTTCAAAGTAATCGAAGGTAGTGAAATTAAACAAAAAACTAACCTATCTGCACCACATACTATACACTGCCTTGGTTCAGAAATAATTATTTCGATGTTAGGCGATGCTAAAGGTAATGCTCCGGGCGGTTATTTACACTTGAATGAAAACTTTGAAATTTTAGGTCGTTGGGAAAACTCAATGGGCGATATAAAATTTGGGTATGATTTTTGGTATCAGCCTCGTCACAATGTAATGGTTAGCTCCGAATGGGCTGCTCCGAATACATTTATGCCAGGATTTGATTTAGAAGAGGTAGGTCATTTGAAGTACGGCCGTGAATTACATTTTTGGGATTTTAAGAAGAAAGAGCCTGTTGAAAGTATGTATCTTGGTGAGGATGGTCTTGTACCACTTGAAGTACGATTTCATCATAACCCCAACAGCTCTCACGGTTTTGTAGGAGCCGCATTAAGCGCAAACATTATTCATTGGTGGAAAGATGATGAAGGCAGTTGGCAATGGGAAAAAATTGTCGATGTTGAAAATGAACCTCATCCAGAATGGCCTATACCAATCCCTGGGGTGATATCTGTGATACTCTTATCGATGAATGATAAATTTTTATATCTATGCAATTGGCTACATGGAGATATTAGGCAATATGATATATCAGATCCCCATAATGCTAAATTGACTGGTCAAGTCTGGATGGGAGGTCTTCTCAATCGTGCCCCAATTGTAAACGGTGTTAAAGTTACGGGTGGCCCTCAAATGATCCAACTATCTCTTGACGGTAAACGACTTTACGTGACTACATCATTATTTAGTACGTGGGATAATCAATTTTACCCTGAAATTAGAACTAATGGCGGGTGTATGTTGATGGTCAACTGCGACTCAGAAAACGGTGGAATGGAAATAGATCCTAATTTTGTTGTAGATTTTGGTAAAGAACCCAATGGACCGAGCCGCTGTCATGAGACACGTTATCCAGGTGGTGATTGCACAAGTGATATTTGGTTATGATAAAAGAAATCACAATAGCTAATCGTTCAGACGTTATCTATAAAGTAGATCAGCGCAAACCGTTATTAGACTCTCTTCGAGCCCAAGGGGTTGATCTACCATATGGGTGTAAGTACGGCGGATGTATAACTTGCGCGGCAAAACTAATTGAGGGAACAGTTAATCAAAATGCTCAAGTTGCTCTAAATAATCGACAGTTAAATGATGGATATGTTATTTTATGCGTCGCTAGACCAATTACCAATTGCACTCTAGAGATTGGCGTTGAAAGTCACAATAAGTTGTATAGAAACCCCTTTTTAGAACCTCTTGAAGACCACGAGTTGAAAGCGGATATAGCTACAACAAAGAAAGACAAAAAATGAACTTTATGAATCATGATGAACCATATCCAGAGGAATATTTACAAAATATTTTGCGTACTGTTAAAACCATTGCAATGGTTGGAGCTAGCCCCGATAAAACGAAGTTTAGCTATGGGGTTTTAAGAGTTTTGCATGAAACTGGTTATGAGATGATTCCTGTTAATCCTAAAAAAGGCTTGTCAGAAATTAGAGGTATAAAAGTGTACCCCAGTCTAGAAGCAATAGACCGAAAAGTAGATATGGTTGAAGTTTTCCGTCGTCCAGAAGATCTACTTGAGATTGCGCATCAGGCTATTGACATCGGTGCAAATGTTTTATGGGGGCAAATTGGTGTAATCAACAAAGAAGCAGCACAGGTAGCAGAAAAAGCTGGATTATCGGTTGTAATGAACAGGTGTCCTAAAATTGAGTTATTTAGACCATTTTGGAAGCCAAAATTACACTTAAAAATTTAAGAATGTTTAATTAAAGTCGCACCCCACCGTACCGAAGTCAAAGAAATCTGCAAAAATCTGGCTTCCAGATGGTGCTTCAATCGCTCTTATAAAAGATCCTGATAGTATTATTTGTCCAGCTTCTATTTTTTTTCCATATATCGCCATTCGTTCTGCCAACCAAACGATTCCCATTATTGGATCATTCAGCACCCCTGCCCCAAGGCCGGTTTCTTCAACTTCACCATTTCGGCTAACAACAGCACCTATTTTCCTTAGATCAACAGTTTTAATATCATGTTTTTCATCTCCCAGTATCACTCCAGCATTAGCAGCGTTATCAGATATGGTATCTACAATTATCCTAGCTTTTCCTGTCCCTGGATCAGTTCTCAGAATACGGGTATCAAGAATTTCTAGTGATGGCGAAACATAGTCAGTAGCTGCTATTACATTCTCACGGGTTATTTTTCCGAAAAGGCTGGATTTCATAACAAATGCTATTTCTGCTTCAATCCGTGGCTGAATGAAATAACCACCTGATATTACTGTATTATTTTTGAATTGCATGCTATCTGTTAACACGCCACTATCTGGGGTATTAATATTTAAAGCGTATTGCATCGCCTTTGACGTCAATCCTATCTTCCAACCTATAATTTTTTGACCTTTAGAAAATTTTTTATTAATCCAAGCTTCCTGAACCGCGTAGGCATCATCCATTGTCATTTTTGGGTATCGAAGTGACAAAAGTCCCATTTGAACTCGATTGACTTCAGCTTCCTCTAAACTATTAGCTGCCTCCAAGATTTCCTCGTGGTTCATCATAATATTATCTCATCCGCAACGTAGTTAGATAATATCCCAATACCCTCGGCTTCCACCTCAATTTTATCACCTGGTTTTAACCATTTGGGAGGATCAAAACGTGCTCCTGCCCCGACCGGTGTTCCACAAACTATAACGTCACCTGGAACCAAAGCTGTAAACGTTGAAACATAAGAAATAATTTTCCTGAAGGAAAAAATCATTCGGCTTGTATTATCTTTCTGTCTGACTTCACCATTTACTCGAGTTTCCAATTCTATTCCATCGATTTGAGTGGAATCTAAAAATGGAACAATCCATGGACCCATAGACCCAGAGCTTTCAAAATTTTTACCCTGAGTTACATTAAACTTAGCATGTCTTACCCAATCTCTTAATGTTCCCTCATTACATAAAGTTAATCCAGCGATGTGATCATATGCCGATTTTTCAGATATTCTACGACCGCCTTTTCCAATTACTATTGTAACTTCACCCTCATAATCGAGCATCTTACTTTCTAGTGGTCTGATTATATCTTCCCTGTGGCCTACGAATGAACCGGGAAATCTAATAAATAACGAAGGGTTTAGTGGTGCATCACTGCCATCCTTATACTCTTCATTTCTAGCAGGATAATTAACCCCAACACAAATTATTTTTTGAGGAAAGGGTATTGGGATATCGTAACAGAATTCATTATCATAAAAATCAATCGGTGAATTTTTCACATTACTTGCTAAACTCGCTAACTTACCAGCTTCTATAACTTCTTTTATGTTACTGTATTCTGGGAATTTAGTACTTAAATCTATTATTCCAGACTCCACCATAAGACCATAACGTTGAAGCCCATCAGCAGTAAAAGTTACAATACGTTCTTTTTCAAGGATGCTCATCATTGTGCTACTATCGGAGAGGCTTGTAATAGTGATTTTTTAGGTTTTAAATTCATAAAGTTACTTCCCTTCTCAAACCAACTTCTAGGAGCCGGAGCACCCCACAAGGTTTGTCTTTGCGGATCCTTTAAATCCCACTTTATAGGCTCATGATCTGGATCAACGGTCTGATAGTCGGAACAGTAAATTTCTATTCTATGCCCATCAGGATCCAATATATAGAGGAAAAATGCATTTGAAATCCCATGCCGACCAGGTCCTCTCTCTAAATTTTTTACATATCCAGAGCTGGCCATTATATCACATAAATCGATTATATTAAGAGGGGTTGGAACCCAAAACGCTGTATGATGTAAACGAGGCCCTAAACCATTTGTGAATGCCATGTCGTGCACACCACCTTTCCGGTGTAGCCATGCCGCCCAAACATTTTTACTACTATCATCTTCTGTATACTCAGTAACCCTAAACCCCATCTCATTCCAAAATGAAACTGATTCATCGACATTACTGCTAAAGCAATTAAAATGATCAATTCGTAATGGCTTGACCCCCTTATAAAGCTTATACTTTTGATGAATGGATGGAAGTCTTTCCATTTTAAAATAAAACTCTAATGGTATACCATGAATATCTTGAGTACGTAATGTTTTCCCTTGAAAAGGTCTATCAACCCATTCTGTAGGTAACCCTTTATCTTCAAACCAAGCTTTAGCTTTTTCTAAATCCAATTCAGAGAAAACTTTAAAAGCTAAAAAATTTATGTCTGTATTTTTAGACGTTTTTAATATCAAACAATGGTGTCCACGCTCTTCCATTGCTCTTAAAAAAACTTCTTCAGTTGTTTCATGCGTGATCTGAAGACCTAATATTTCGGTATAAAAATACTTACTCTCAGTAAGGTTTGAAACACCAATTTCTAAATGACTTAGCCTCACTATATTAAAGTCTGGGTAAAGGTTTGGATTAGGAACTGGCATAATCTATCTCCTATCCACCTAATTTAGGAATCGAGTGATGTGTTGTTGCAAAAGCAATGTTTTTTGTTTCCATATAAAAATCAAAAGACCAATCTCCTCCGTCTCGTCCGATTCCAGATGCCTTAACACCACCAAAGGGTGCTGGTAGATGACGAAGGTTTTCAGAGTTAACCCATATCATTCCTGCTTCCAAATGATCAGAAAATCTCATAGCTCTTGTTACATCCGAAGTCCATAAATAACCACTAAGCCCATACTTTGTATCATTAGCTAACTTTAAAGCCTCCTGCTCGTTTTTAAATGGAATAGCTGTTAATACAGGGCCAAAAATTTCTTCCTGAGAAATCCGCATATCATTTGTAGCATTGGTGAATAATGTAGGCGAAATATAACAGCCACCTCCAGGACCAGCCACCTTCTGACCGCCAATAGCAATATTGGCCCCCTCTTCTTCTCCTATTTTAATATAGTCCAAGACTTTCTTCTCATGTACTGGATGGATAACAGGCCCAACGACTGTATCAGGATCTAAAGGATGGCCCACATTTATATTTTTTGATTTCTCGACTACTAATCCCACAAACTCCTCATATATAGACCCTTCAATAAGTAATCTTGAAGATGACGTGCAACGCTCTCCGTTTAATGAGTAAATCATAAACACTGCCGCATCGGCAGCTCTATCTAAATCAGAGTCTGCAAAAACAATAATTGGATTTTTTCCCCCTAACTCAAAATGTACTCTTTTTAATGTTTCAGCCCCTTGCTTCATGATCAGCGAACCTGTTTTACCTTCACCAACAAAACCAATAGCTTTAATGTCAGGATGTTCCGTGAGTGCTTTTCCAGCTCCTTCACCCAGACCATTAACAAGGTTCCATACACCTTTTGGTAGGCCAGCCTCTTCTGCAATCTCAACTAAAATACTGGCAGAAAGGGGCGAAAACTCTGCAGGCTTGTGAACTATGGTACAACCTGCAGCTAATGCAGGTGCTATTTTCCATGTTGATAACATAAAAGGTGTATTCCAAGGAGTTATTATTCCAACTGGACCTATCGGATAACGGGTCGAAACGTTTAGCTGACTCTTTGTTCTCATAGACTTTCCGTCTCTTGCCTCAGATGCCTGATCAGCAAAATATCGAAAATTCTCAGCACCTCTCAAAGCCGCTTTAGCCATAAATCGCAATGATTGGCCGGTATCAACAGCTTCGATGAGTGCTATTTCTTCAGATCGTTCTACAATTAAATCAGCTATACTATGTAGTATTTTCTTTCGCCTTGGCCCGTCTATATCAGCCCATTCCCTAAACGCGTCTTTAGCAGCTCTTGCGGCCTTATCGATATCAATAGAGTCTCCCAATGAAACTTTTGACAAAAGTTTCAAATCAATTGGAGAAATTGTTTCGAATGTTTTAGCGCTAGCACTTTCAACTTTGGAACCATTTATATGATTTAAGACTCCGTTAACCCTAAAACGCTCAAGGTACTGAGTTACCTTTTTTTTATTCTCTTCAAAAAGCTTTTTACTATTATTACTGGCCAACTATGCCTCCTTTAAGAAAGTCTATTATGAATAGAGTTTACTTTCCAACTATAACTCTTTTCTATCTCAATTATCTCTAAAGATAATGCAAAATATTTTTCTTCCAACAACTCATCAAAGATTTTTTTTGCTTCTTCCATTAGAACTTCGCCAACATCAATTCGATCTTGTTTAGACCGACCTTGTCCTATCCGAAGTACCATATCACAAAAACTATTCCTTAGATGTTTATCTGCTATTGAAAAGTTATCAGCCCTAAAGGCTCTAACTCTAATGCCTCCAAGAGGAAATATCCCTGTTTCTTTTAAAGAATCTGAAAGTTTATTACATAATCCTTCAAGGTCAACGCGGGTCTCAAGGCCAGCCGAATACTCTAATCTTAAGTGGGGCAAATGAACCTCCTGACAAACATCTCCTAATATATAAACAAAGAGAAATTAGTAGCAAGGAAATTTGAATACTTTACACTAAAAATCCATTTTTATAGTAAGATAAAGCGCTTGTTTGTTACTAGCAAACCCCATACCAATAAACTAATTAAAACTATTTTGATAAAAGAAAAGACCTTCGATGATTAAACTTGATATACTGTCGGACCCGATCTGCCCGTGGTGTCTAATTGGAAAGACAAATTTAGACAAAGCTATATTAAAGTTTCCAGATGCCAAGTTTCAAATCGAATGGCATCCATTTCAGTTGAATCCAGAAATGCCGTTAGAAGGTATGGATCGGCGTGAATATTTGAAAACAAAATTTGGAAGTAAGGAAAACGCATATCGGGTCTATTCTAGAATATCTAAAACAGCTATAGAATCCGGTTTAGAGTTAGAACTTCAGAGAATAGAAAGAACTCCCAACACTCTCAACGCACACAGATTAATACACTGGTCTGGTTTAGAGGGTTTCCAAACAGAGGCAGTAGCTGCATTATTTAAAGCTTATTTTATTGATGGTAGAGATATAGGAAACATAACAACATTAATCTCTATAGCAAAAGGTATTGGATTAGATCAGTCGCTCATTACACGACTTTTAGAGAGCGATGCCGATAGAGAATTTATAGTAAAACGTGATCGTAATTCGCGGGGAAAAGGCGTGACAGGTGTTCCTACATTTATCGTAAATAATACCCACGTTATGCCAGGAGCACAATCTGAAAACTTATGGATAAATGTAATCACCGAATTAAATGAACTGAAAGACGGCACAAAATAACACTTTTTGAATATACACCATGAACAGTAATAGATTATCCACCGGAGAGTTTGTTATTATAGTAGCGTTGAACTTCTCGCTTATAGCCTTTTCTATAGATGCTTTACTCCCTGCATTACCAGACATTGCCTCTGAATTAGTACCGTTTTCACCTAACAAAACACAGTTCATCATTTCAAGTTTCCTACTAGGAATGGGTATTGCCACTCTCTTTACTGGCCCACTATCTGACAGTTTTGGAAGAAAAAAAATAATTTTTGTAGGAGGAATAATATTTCTTTTTGGAACGGTATTAGCAAGTATAGCAAACAATCTAGAAATAGTTTTACTTGGTAGATTCATTCAAGGCTTAGGTGTAGCAGGACCGAGAGTGGTAACCCTTGCTATAGTAAGAGACCTATACGCAGGACGCAGAATGGCCCAGATAATGTCTATATCTATGATATTTTTCACATTTGTACCAGCGGTGGCACCAATGATCGGAGCCCTTCTGCTCTTAAATTTTGGATGGCGAAGTATATTCACTGGTTTTATAGTTTTCTTAATTATTGCTGTTGGGTGGTTACTTTTACGACAACCAGAAACCCTAATGATAAAAAATAGAGTGTCTTTTACATTTACTCGAATTTACAATTCATTTCTTGATTGTTTTTCAAATAAGGTTTTTGTCATTTCTACTATCCTTCAAACGTTAACATTTTCTATTCTTTTTGCATCTATAAGTACTATACAGCAGATATTTGATATCACTTACGACAAAGCTTTAAGTTTTCCCTATTGGTTTGGATTAATAGCCCTAATCTCTGGATCTGGAAGCTTTATTAATTCTTACTTAGTAGTACAGATAGGAATGCGAAAGTTAATCAATTTAGGATTTATTATTGGAATTGGATCATCTTTACTCTTAATTTTAGTAAATATATTCTATCTTATCCCATTTCCACTATATTTTGTATGGCAACTTAGTGTATTTTTTATGATTGGTCTCATAATAGGAAATTTAAATGCCATGGCCATGCAACCGATGGGGCATATCGCAGGGCTTGCAGCTTCGATCATAGGGTCTGCATCAACAATTTTTGGCGTTGTTATAGCGATTCCAATAGGGCTTTCTTTTAAAAATACCCCTGACCCATTAATTATCGGTATATTGTGTTTGTCCTCTTTAAGTTTTTTAATTCTAAAATTATTGAAAGAGTAAAATATCGTACTATTTGACCATTACTTTTGATGCTAGGTCTCTAGCAATGGAAAATGCTCCTTTAATTTTATCTGCATTACTTTTCCAATCTCGTTTAACTATCAATTTATTATCACGTAGCTGAGCCAATCCCCGCTGTTCTGAAATAAACTCGGCTAAACCCATTGGACTATCAAATTTATGATTTTTGAATTCAATGGTAGCACCACGAGTTCCACCATTGAATTTAAAAATGCTTGCCTTTTTGCACATTGCCTTAATCCTAACAACTAAAAATAGCGTAGAAACTTCCCGCGGTATCTTCCCAAAACGATCTATTAGTTCTGCTGCAAAACCTTCTAATTCAACTTTAGTTTCTAAGTCAGACAAGCGTTTGTAGAGGCCTAATCGAACATCTAAATCCGATACATATGTTTCTGGTATCAACACTGGGACACCCAAACTAATACTAGGAGACCAGTCCGTTTCATTTAAAACTTCAATATTGTCTCCAATTTTAATTTTGGCCACTGCCTCTTCCAACATTGATTGATAGAGCTCATAACCAACCTCTCTAACATTTCCAGACTGCTCTTCTCCTAAAATATTACCTGCCCCTCGAATATCCATATCCTGGCTTGCTATGTTAAATCCGGCACCCAATGTATCTATATTACCCAAGACCCGAAGTCGTTTTTGAGCAACTCTGGTTAACCTTTTTCCCGGCTTAGTAGTTAAATATGCATAAGCTCTTACCTTCGCTCGGCCAACCCGACCTCGAATCTGATAAAGCTGGCTTAAACCAAACATATCAGATCTATAAATAATAATAGTATTTGCAGTTGGCACATCAATTCCTGATTCAACGATGCTTGTTGAAACTAAAACATTAACCTTTCCATCGTAAAAAGTATTCATTCGAGTATCCAACTCTGCGGCAGATAATTGACCATGTGCAACGTCAAACGTAACTTCGGGAACCTCATTAGACAAAAATTCTTCTATCTCTGGTATATCTGCGACTCTTGGTACAACGAAAAAACTTTGGCCTCCTCTATAAGTTTCTCGTAAAAGTGCCTCTCTCACGATGACTGGATCAAATTCTGTAACGTAAGTTCGAATTGCTAATCGATTAATGGGTGGAGTTTCGATAATTGATAACTCCCTTACCCCTGATAAGCTTAGCTGCAACGTTCTTGGTATTGGTGTAGCTGATAAAGTAAGGACATGTATAGTTGATTTTAGCTGTTTTAACTTCTCTTTATGTTGCACTCCAAAATGCTGTTCTTCATCAATAATCAATAAACCTAAATTGTTAAATTTAACCTTATCAGAAATTAGTGCATGCGTTCCAATAACAATATCAACTGTCCCGTTTTCTATTCCCTTCCTAGTTTCTGCGGCATCTGCGGGAGTAACAAATCTGGATAACTGTCTTATATTGATAGGAAAGCCGTTAAATCTATCTCCAAAGCTCAACATATGTTGTCTAGATAATAATGTAGTTGGGACAACTAAAGCCACCTGATAGCCAGCGTTAGCCAACAAAAATGCTGCTCTCATAGCTATTTCTGTTTTACCGAACCCAACATCCCCACAGATCAACCTATCCATGGGTATACCGCGGCCGAGATCACTAACTATAGAGTCAACTGTACTCATTTGATCTTCTGTTTCATTATAGGGAAACCGTGCGCAAAAATCAGACCACATTTCTGACATGTGTTCAATTTTAGGTGCTGTTTTTGTTTCTCTATCGGCTGCTACCTTGATAAGCCTCTCAGCCATATCTTTTATGCGTTTTTTTAGATTAGCCTTCTTCGCCTGCCAAGAACTACCTCCCAGTTTATCTAAAGCCCCATTTTCTTGTCCATACTTACTTAATAACTCTATATTCTCTACGGGAAGGAATAATCTATCACCGCCGAGATATTCAAGCTCGATACACTCATGCGGTGCACCAATAGCACTTATTGTTTTTAACCCTGCAAATCTACCTATCCCATGATCTAAATGAACCACGAGATCATTCAAGCTTAACGATGTTAACTCGGTTAGAAAGTTATTAGCTCTTCTTTTCCGTTTAGCACTTTTAACCAAGCGCTCACCTAATACATCTTGCTCTGAAATAACCAAATAGTCGGACGTCAGATAACCACTAGGCAATTCCCAAACAACAGCCGAGACACCTGCTACAATTTCACTATAATTTGATACTAGTCTGATATTTAAGTGTCCTTCATCACTAAGAAGATCAACCAGACGAGATCTAGACCCTTCAGAGGAACAAGCCAAAATAACAGGCATTTTTTCAGACATAGTAGAAATATAACTAGCCAAAATTTTGAAAATATTTTTATTGCCTGCTATTCGTTCTGGAGCAAAATTTCGACCTATGCGTCCACCTGCATCTGTAACTTTATATCCGGTAGGAATCGGAACTGTTACAAATTGAAATTGAGCTTTACCCTTGAGACAACTAATCACATCATCAGGATCGAGATATAAACTTGCTGCATTAACTGGCATATAGGTTAAACCTAAATCTCCCTTCCTGGCTAGAGCGTCTTTTCGATTTTTATACTGAGCAGTAATACTACTCCATCTATCCCGAACGAGAGTTTCAAAACTTTCTTCAAAGAAAACTCTTGCCTCTGGTAAATAATCAAAAATGGTAGATAAATTATTATAATAAAAGGGCAACCAGTGCTCTATACCCTGATATTTTACACCTGAAGAAACCGCTTCATAAATACCATCACTTGATTTAGGAACACCAAATTCTGATCGATAATTTTGTCTAAAGTTACTGATAGTATTTTCATCTAGAATAACTTCCGACGCAGAGCTCAAAATAACAGTATGTAGGTTCTCTTTTCCTAATTGAGTGTTTGGATCAAATCTACGGATCGCTTCCACATGATCACCGAATAAATCCAAACGAACTGGGAACTCATAACCAGGCGGGAAAATATCAATTATTCCACCTCTAAAAGAATAATCCCCAACATGTATTACAGTCGAACATTTTGAAAAACCCATATTATTTAAAAATACCGATAACTTTTCTATATTAAGCAGAGAATCAGATAAAATTGAGAAAACCGCCTCTTTTATAATGTCTGCAGTCGGAACCCTTTGAGTTACTGCATTTACAGTAGTTAAGACTAAACGTTGCCTTCTTGAACTATTAGCCAATTCAGAGAGTGTAGAAATTCTTTTTGAGGTCACATCTGAACTGGGAGATATCCTGTCATACGGCAAGCAGTCCCAGGCTGGAAACTCTAAAACTTCAAGGTCAGGCTTAAAAAACTTTAAAGCCATTTTTAGTTCTAAAAGACGCTGATCGTTACTAGAAATGTGTATAAGCGAAGAACCCTTTAAAAACTCTTCAACTAATAGATCTGCATCTAATCCTTCCGGCACCCCACTAATTTTAGTAACTAGGTTTTCTTTAATCATTGGCCCCACTTAAGGCATTACGGTGCTGTGTCAACATCGCTTATTTAATTTTTTTTTTATCTGATATAAGCTAAGTCAATACTGTTGGTTCTAACGCAGAAAAACTAGCATTAGCTTGGTGTAAAAAATGAGAAAAATTGATAGTAAAAATAATTTCAAAAGATTTCGTCGTTTACGTCAAAACGCGAATATTAGAGAATTAGTACAGGAAACTTCTATATCAGTTAAAGATTTAATTTGGCCGATTTTTATAATCGAAGGTCAGAATATTACTGTTGATATAAAATCAATGCCCGGTGTTAAAAGGTTAACGATAGATAAAGCTATCGAGGCTACAAAATACGCTAGTACTCTCGGAATAACTACTATTTGTCTGTTTCCCTGTATCGAAACAGAATTCAAAACTGAGACTTGCGATGAAGCATGGAATATTGATAACTTAATAAATCGTGCAATTCGTGCTATAAAATCTGCCGTTCCAGAAATTATGATAATGACCGATGTAGCATTAGATCCTTATAACATACATGGTCACGATGGATTGGTTAAAAACAATGAGATATTAAATGATGAATCCGTTGATGTTTTGGTGAAAATGGCGGTAGCGCAAGCTAAAAGTGGAGCTGATATTATTGGCCCTTCAGATATGATGGACAATAGGATTAGTTCTATCAGATGTGAACTGGAATATCTTAAATTTCACAATGTACTTATTTTAAGCTATTCTGCAAAATATGCTTCATCTTTTTATGGTCCATTTCGGGATGCTGTGGGAGCGACCAGTCTCCTTAAGGGAGATAAAAGAACATACCAAGCTGATCCAGCCAACTCAGATGAAGCACTAAGATTGGTGGAAAGGGACCTTAATGACGGTGCAGATATGGTTATGATTAAACCAGGAATGCCATACCTTGATATATGTAGAAGAGTGAAAGAAGTGTTCAGTGTTCCAACTTTTGCATATCAAGTGTCAGGAGAATATGGAATGATTATGGCTGCATCTAGTGCTAAAATAATAGATAAGGATAATGCTATATTAGAAAGCCTTTTGTCTTTCAAAAGAGCTGGTTGCGATGGCGTTCTTACTTATTTTGCTACCGACCTAGCCAAACTTTTAAAAAAATAAATATGATTTAATAAAAGATTACAATATAATTAATTCAAATTTGAAATTACTACTGATAAGAAATTGTTTATTGAAATGCTAAACATTAAAAATACTAATAGACGACGGTTAATCTTAGCTTTTTGCATTGCAATAGGGTTGAGCAGTTGCTCTACACACCAATATGAAGTGGATAAACTCTCTATTAATAATGAATTTGACAAGGCCTTGAGTTTTTTACATGAAACATGGCCAGAATCCCAAAAACTAACGAATGACGCTTCTGGAATACTACTTATACCAAAAATAACTAAGGCAAGTTTTGGTTTTGGAGCATCATACGGAACAGGTAAATTAAAACCAAAGCAAGGCAACAGTGATTACTATAATTTTATATCAGGTAGCTGGGGATTAAACGCGGGATTTAAACAGTACTCACATATTCTTTTTTTTATGACCAACGACAGTTTACAAAAATTTAAAGAGTCTAATGGTTTTAATCTTAGCGCGGATTTTACTTATGCCGTTCAAAGAGATGCATATACTCTTGGATTTGACTTCAAATCAATAACAAAGCCAATTATTGCAGTTGTTTTTGGCGAAAACGGATTAATGGGCGGATTTAATTTTGAAGGAGTGAAGTACAGTAAGATAAAATCTTAATTTATTTTATCAAACGCTCTTAATCTTGCTATAAGTGAAGAGGTATCCCATCTACCACCTCCTAATCCTTGAACTTCCTTATAAAATTGATCAACCAAAGCTGTAACAGGAAGGTTTGCTCCATTCTCCTCGGCAGTACTCAAGCAAATACCAAGATCTTTTCTCATCCAATCCACAGCAAATCCATGATCGAAATGACCCTCAGTCATAGACTCAGATCTATTTACCATTTGCCAACTACCCGCAGCACCAGCAGAAATAACGTCAACTACCTTTTTACTATCAAGGCCAGCCTTCTCAGCAAAATTTAAACCTTCAGATAGTCCCTGGACCAATCCAGCTATACAAATTTGATTAACCATTTTAGTTAACTGACCAGCACCAGATTCTCCCATTAATTTGCACACTTTAGAGTAACACGATATTATTTTTTCAACTTTATTATAATTAACCAAAGACCCCCCACACATTATACCCAATTGACCATTCACTGCGCCGGCTTGACCCCCTGACACAGGAGCATCAACATACCCTATATTCTTTGTGGAAGCGTAGTTGTGAAGTTCCCGTGTTACTTTCTCAGAAACAGTCGTATGATCTATGAAAATTGAACCATTTTTCATTCCTTCCAAAGCGCCATCCTGACCCAAACAGACTTCTCTCAAATCATTATCGTTACCTACACAAGCCATAACATAATCCGAACCTTTTGCGGCTATACGGGGAGTTAATGCTATCTCTCCAGTATATTTTTCTTTCCAAAGCTCGGCTTTTTCTTTGCTTCTATTGAAAACCGTAACTGAGTGTCCAGCCTCAGAAAGATGCCCTGCCATAGGGAACCCCATAACACCTAAACCTAAAAAAGTAACTTTGGCCATAATAAATCTCCTTGAGTATTTGAATTTATCCGCACATCAATGTATCGAACACATACTTTGGTCTAATGGTGGGTAGTTATGTTGTCAATTTTTAGATGGTCACTCCGGATTACCGTAGCAATAATTTTGCTATTCCTGCTAATTATAATATCTAGTTATTTCCTAACCAAACGTTCAATTCCTAACTATAATGCAGATTATCAATTAAAGGGATTAAGAGATGAATTAAATATCATAAGAGATTCCTTTAACGTTCCTCATATAATTAGTGAAAATGATAACGATGCGTTCTTTGGACTAGGGTTCGTTCACGCACAGGATAGATTGTGGCAAATGGCATTGTTACGCAGGGCCTCAAAAGGAAGACTAAGTGAGATATTTGGTAAAGACACTATTGCCTCTGATATTCTATTTAGAGAGTTAGGAATTTATTCAAATGCAAGAAAATCGTTAGAAATTCAAGACTCTGATACTATTTCTGCTCTTGTTGCATACTCTAACGGTGTTAATGAGTGGATAAATACGGTTAATAGTAAGGCTATGGGTAGAGGTGCACCTGAGTTTTTTCTTTTCTCTAAAGACATGGACCTTTGGAAACCAGAGGATAGTTTGGCAATAATTAATTTGATGGCATTTAGATTAACCAGTGCCTATCAAGAAGAATTGATACGTGCCTTAGCATCAAAAAAACTTACTTCGCTGCAGTATAATTCTATATTTAATATAAAATCAAATATGAGTAAGAATCTAACTAATGAGATTAATCAATCTAGTGTTATTAATAACGGTTATCATGATAAAGGACAAAAAGGGACCTTAACGTTTAGTGAATTACAAAACAGATCGCTAAAAGGCGCATCGAACGTATTCGCAGTATCTTCGGATCGCGCAGCCTTAAAGTACCCTCTGCTAGCTAATGATCCACATTTGAAATTAAGTTCTCCTTCTACTTGGTACCTGGCTCGGCTCAATCTCAAAAGTGGCGCGGTAATAGGAGCTACTATCCCAGGTATTCCAACTATCTTAAGTGGACGATCGGAAACCACGGCTTGGGGTATAACCTCAGCTTATGTTGATGATCAGGATTTATACTTTGAAAAACTAAATCCTACCGATAGAAATCAATATAAAACTGAAAAAGGTTTTGTTGATTTTGAAGTACGGCACGAAGAGTTACACATTAAGAACTCGCCCTCTCAGAAATTAATAATTCGTAAATCTCAAAATGGTCCAATATTAACTAGCGAACATATTAATATAAAATCCATTACTCCAGACGGCCATGTTGTGGCCATGAGATGGACAGCAATGTCAGAAAAAAATACTTCTTTACAAGCTGCCATAAGAATTATGAGATCAAGTTCCTTAACAGAAATTATAGCCTCTGGAGCTGGATATTTTGCACCAGCTCAAAATTTATTGGCGGCTGATAAAGGAGGCATAGCGTTAAAAACAATAGGAAAAATACCTAGAAGGAGCGTCAACCATGAGACATCTGCCCAAATACCATCGAAAGGTTGGAAAATTGAGAATAGATGGATGGATTTCATACCTTATCAATCAAATCCAGAAATCAATTCTCCGAAGGACGGTATAATTTATAATACTAACAATCGACTAGTTAATAAAACTTTTCCAGACCATATAAGTTATGATTATGGCGACACACAGCGACACTTAAGAATAAAAAAATTACTTAATAATCGATCTCGTCATACGCTAGATAGTTTTATTGAATATCAGCAAGATATTATTAGCTCTACTGCTCAAACTATACTCCCAGTCGTGGCTAGTAATCTTTGGACGAAACTCTCGACACAGAATGAAAATAACTTCTCCCTCCCAGAAGAAACAGCTTTACGACTTCTTTTAAACTGGAATGGAGAAATGTCTAAATATCTCCCTGAACCACTAATATATACTGCGTGGATGCGTAATTTGCAAAAAGAAACCATACAGGATGAGCTAAAGGAGCTCACTAGTTATTTTAATAAGTTTGATCCCGATTTTATCAAACGAGTTTTTTTATCAGATAAAAAAAGCCATGCTTGGTGTGATATGATTTATACTGAAGGTTTAGAGAGCTGCGAGATGATAGCTGAAATCTCTTTCAAAAAGACTATCAAAGAACTATCAGAAGTTCACGGCGATAGACCGGATTTGTGGCAGTGGGGAAGTGTGCACCAAGCAATGCATAGGCACTCTGCATTAGGCAATGTACCCATATTAGATATTATTTTTAATATAAAACATCCTTCTAGTGGTGGTGAAAATACTATTCAGCGTG
>JBMYRX010000039.1:0-18592 GCA_049602715.1 Paracoccaceae bacterium
CTGCCTTAGCTTTAGGTGCTGCTTTAGCCTTGGGCTCTGCCTTAGCTTTTGGTTCTGTTTTAACCACTTTCTTCGGCTTCGGTTCAGGGGCTATAGCACGGTCTATAACTAAACCAGCTCCGTCCAGAGCTTCTTTAATACCAGATTTCGAAGCGCCAGAAGCTAAAATTTCAGTTATACGTAGCAACGTTAATTGCTGTCTATGCCCTTTAGTACGTTTGGATGAATGCTTTCTACGCCTTTTTACAAAGTTGATAGTTTTATCACCCTTAATTTGGTCTATGACCTCAGCTTGAACACCGGCATCTTTAACTAATGGAGTACCAACCATTGATTTGGCCCCACCAATCATAAGAATATTATTAAATTGAATCTTTTCTCCGGCAAGAGCATTGAGTTTTTCTACCCTTAAAGTATCACCTGATGATACCTTATATTGCTTTCCGCCAGTTTTTATAACAGCAAACATGTTTAATCCTACTATAGTCACGTCCTACGGTCCCTTGACGGAGTTTAAGTAATTTAATACCACCTCGAACAGCGCGTCCCGGATAGGGACGAAAATGAACAATCAAAATTAATCGATTAACGGGCTTATCGATGTTTTCCTTACATAAGTCAATAATCAAAATGCTACTTAAGATTCATGGAACGTTACTTAGAAGTTTACAACTAATAAGTTTTAAAAATTAGGTACCGCTAGCAACTGAAGATTGCGCAAGAAACTTACCCAATTTGTAACTTTGTATTCCAAATAATTTATCAAAAATAAAGTTAATATTATTACTTAAATATCTACCAGGCTTACTATTTGAAAATTCCAAATATTCCTTTAACTCGTTATCGGTTAGATTTTTAAAGGAAGTAACAGAAAAATTTAAAACCCAATCAGTCATTCGCTTTCTGGTCTCACTCTCATTTAACCAAATTTGGGAGATCAACTCTCTTTCTGTTAAACTTTGATCCGAAGTAGCTAAACCTGCAGCATAACCCTCATAAAATGCCAAATTTGAATTCATAGAACTAGAAATATTATCTTCGATAAACCCATTTGCATTAATAATTTCATTATATAACTTAAATCTGTAGGGCTTTAGATACTTTAGCTGTTTGACGGTATTACGGGCTTTTTGTTCTTCACCATCATCTCTTATTTTTATACGTGTTATGAGCTCGTTCTCTATTATCTTTACACCAAGAGGTTTCTCATAAAAATCGATAGCAAGTAGAAAAATAGACAATGACTCCAAATTTGTTAATTCTTTTTTGAAATAATCTTTCATTAATTTAGTTGAGTAAATTTCATTAATGTTCTTACTCCAGCCGACTACTGACTGACTATTTTTTAAATCGCCCTGCATTTCTTTTGCAGCGACAAGACCCTCTTCACGTATCTCCTCAAAAAGGCGATCTAACTTCAGAGCTAAAAATATCCTGTTTAAATCATTAGACTCTTCGGCATTCGTCGAAAATGCAAAGATATTAAAACAGATTATATATACAAAAGTTTTTAAATAAGACATTTTTTAGCATATTCTTTAAAGCAAGTTATCTTTGTTTAATATGGGGCATAACATATAAACACAAGTGGGCATAATCACCTATATTAAAAAGTTTTTTTATTATAAGTTCGAGTTGAGTGTTAAAAAAGAGGTAAATATGACCCAAATTTATAAACTTCCAGAGATTTTAAAAGCTCTTGATAAAATAGATCTCATAGAGTCCATGGAAACAGCGTTTAAGTCGGTAAGTAAGAATGAAGTCGTTCTTCCACCAGTTGGTGAAATGTTGTTTCCTGAGTCAAATGGAGAAGTTCATATAAAATATGGAGCACTAAAAAAAGATCAGGATTTTGTCGTTAAGTTGGCTACTGGTTTTTTTGATAATCCTTCTAAAGGATTACCACCTTTTAGCGGCTGTATGCTTGTCTTCAGCCAATCGACAGGTGTATTGAAGGCAATTCTTTTGGAAGAAGGAGAGTTAACAAACCATAGAACAGCAGCAGCTGGAGCGGTTGCTGCAAAAATATTAGGGCCAAAAACCGTAAATCAAATTGGTATAGTAGGAACTGGTGTTCAAGCTCGCCTTCAAGCGGCATATCTAAGAAAAGTAACTAACTGCAGAAATCTTTGTATTTGGGGCAGAAGCTTAGAAAACGCAGAATTTGCAGCTGAGGATCTAAAGGAAATGGGTTTTAAAGCCACAGTTGCAATTGATCTGAAAACTCTTTGCTCTGGGTCTAATTTAATAGTAACCACAACACCAAGTAATAGCCCTCTATTAAAGATTGATATGATTTCAGCGGGCACTCACATTACCGCTATGGGTTCTGATACGCCCGAAAAATGTGAACTATCCCCCAAAATACTTTCAAGTGCAGCTATTATTTCTACCGACAGTAAAGCCCAAGCAATACATCGAGGTGAAATTGCGAAAGCTCTTTCAGAAAAAGAAATAACCGAAAATCAAATAAAAGAACTAGGTGATATCATTATAGATCCCTCTAAGGGTCGCATAAATGAAGAACAAATAACCATTTCAGATTTATCTGGAGTAGCAGCGCAGGATATTATGATTGCAAAAGAAGTAACGAAGATATTAGCAAACTGATAGATCATACATTTTTTATTAATTCCCTAGAGTAATAGCTTCTTGGTTAGGGATCTATCAATATTAGCACCACAGGAAATAACAATGGACGTTTGATCGGCGAGATCAGAGTAAACTTGTTCATATCCAGCCAATGCTAGAGCTGCAGACCCTTCAACAATTTGGTGTTCGTCATAAGCAAACTTTAAAAAAGATTTTGTTATTTCCTCTTCGTTACACCATAACAATTCGTCGACTGTACTCTTACAGATATCAAAGGTAATGGTATCACTATCAATTCCACCTGATACGCCGTCGGCTAAGGTTGGCTGATGTTGTGTCTCAATAATCTTTCCAACTCTAAGAGAGTCTCCTAATGTGCAGGAATTAGTTGCAGACACACCCCATATTCTTATTTCTGGCTTAGAAGCTTTCAACACAGCCGAAATACCACTAATCAGACCACCACCCCCCATTGATATAAAAACATTATCAATTTTATCTAGTCCCAAGCTTTCAATTAACTCCAAAGAAATTGTACCTTGACCCGCAATGATATCGAGATCGTTGTAGGGTGAAACATAATAATAATCATCTGCTTCAGACAAATTCTGCGCATAGCTTTCCGCCTGACCACTCTCAGCACCATGAAGAACTACATTAACCCCAAATGAATTAATTTTATCTAATTTTACTTGTGCCACTGTTTCTGGAAGCACTACTGTGAGATTTCCCCCAAGCTCTTTTGCGGCATAAGAACAAGCTAATCCATGATTTCCAGAAGATGCTGTTATCAGCCGCGAACCATCTAACTTAGACAAATCACTCAGTGCGGTAAGCTTACTAAATGCGCCACGGAGCTTAAATGACCCGCTATACTGAAAATTTTCTGCTTTAAAAAATAAATCATCTCCGTAGACATTTGACTTAATTAATGGCGTATAACATATTTTATTTGAGATCCTTGCATAAGCTTGTTGAGATTGCTTCTTTATTTGCTCTAACGAAAGTGATTTTTGGGGCATAAACTCTCCGAAAATTAATAATATATGGATCATTATGATCTTGAAAGTCTTGCAGTACAATACATAATAACGAAGAATGTATTACCGATTATAATTAATAATTTTTATTTATATAAATAAAAAATAAATTTAAAGGCGACTGAGAATGCAAAAAAACCAAGTTGATAATGACTTTTCCTGTCTAAATTCAATACTAGACAATAGATATTCCTGTCGTGCTTTTTTGAAAAAAAAAGTTTCTAAGACTATTATTTCTAAATTATTAACAACTGCACAAAAAGTTCCTTCTTGGTGCAATGCACAACCGTGGCAAGTTCAGATACTTTCGGGAGGAAGTCTCTTAACACTAAAAAACTTGGCACTTAAGAACGCAAAATCAGGAATGCAGAAACCTGATATAAACTTTCCTGAGGTTTATTTGGGAGTATATAAGGATAGAAGACGTGAATGTGCTATCCAACTTTATGACTCTGTTGAGATTACAATGGGAGATAGGGTAGCCTCGAAAGAACAGGCTTTAAAAAATTTTAGTTTTTTTGGCGCTCCAAACGTTGCCGTTGTAACAGCCCCAGACGAGCTTGGGACCTACGGCGTATTAGATTGTGGTGCGTACATTACAGCTTTTACACTAGCGGCCACTTCTTTAGGGTTAGCTTCTATTCCTCAAGCAGCACTTGCCGCAGTGTCTCCCATTTTAAGAAATTTTTTAAAGATACCAATTAATCGTAACATAGTTTGTGTAATTTCTTTTGGGTATGCAGACGAGAAAGATAGAGTTAATTTGTTTAGAACTAGTAGAGCATCTGAGAGTGATGTTCAAAAATTAGCCGTGTAATTAGGGAGCTTATAAATGAAAAATCATTTAAAATCATCTACTGAAAATTGTGTGTGGGGTTATTTTGATGCTAAAGAAAAAACTAGATACTGCGTTGCAAGTGGTGAGGAAATAACAATTGAAACCGTAAGTGGTGGCCCGAACGTGATACCTTCCCAAGAGTTTTACACACCTCCAGAATTATTGGAAATTCATAAATTAGGCGTGCCTCAAGTGCCTGGACATATTCTAACTGGCCCTGTTTCTGTTGAAGGAGCCATGCCAGGTGATACGCTACAAGTTGATATTTTAGACATAAGTCTACGACAGGATTGGGGATATAATTTTATTCGTCCTCTTTCTGGAGCCCTGCCCTACGATTTTGATGAAGAAATTCATATGAATATTCCACTAGATAGAGATAAAATGATCGCTACTTTACCATGGGGTCTGGAACTTCCCTTATCACCTTTTTTTGGTGTCATGGGAGTTGCTCCTCCCTCAGGATGGGGAAGAATTTCATCTATTATGCCAAGGGCTCACGGTGGTAATATTGATAATAAAGAATTACTAGTAAACAGTACCTTGTATCTTCCAATATTCAATAAAGGTGCTCAGTTTTCGGTTGGTGATGGACACGCATTGCAGGGTGACGGTGAAGTGTGCGTGACAGCGATAGAGACTGCCTTAAAGGGAAAGTTTAGATTAACTGTAAGAAAGGATCTAAGGCTTAATTACCCTCAAGCTGAAACATCTACCCATTATATTACTATGGGAATGGATCCAGATTTAGATCTATGCGCAGAAATGGCTCTCAGAAATATGATTAACCTAATCGTGAACAGTGCTAACATTTCAAAGTCTGATGCTTACACGCTGTGCAGTCTAGTCGGTGATTTAAGAATTACTCAGGTGGTCAATGGGTGCAAAGGGGTACATATGCTCTTGAATAAGAAATATGTTTAATTAATACTGAGGTCACTCTTTTGTTTGTTATGGGAAGGATGTTTAAATGTTTGGAGGACTAGAGGCGTTTTCTATTTCAATAGTTCAATCGGTAATTAGTAGTTTATTAGTTTTATTTTTTGGTTCTTTTGATATAAGCCCAGAACGAAAAGCGGATGCCGCGGAGGTTCTAATACAAGGATCGCTCACAGCTCTTAGGGCAACGAGTGCTAAAGTAACTTATGATCCAATAAAGCGTGATATTGCCAATGGTAGAGTAATATTTTCAAATGTTAAAATAATCGTGCCAACTAATCCTGTCTATTTCTCCGAGTCAGATTTAAACCGGTGTTTTGGAACTGCTACTGAAAATTTTATTGATAAATGCTCTGCTAATATTTCTATAAAAGAGCTTTCAGTAAACAATTTAGGTAATTCTAATTTAACCAAAAAAAATATTGAGTTTGAAATCAAGGGGCTCAGCGCAGATATGAATTCTTATTTCTCAACTCAATTTCCAGAAAATCCTTTTTTGTCAGAAATGGTAAAAATTATAGGCAATAACCCAATGAAGGGAAACTTTAAAATAGGATTTGGATACGACATACTGTCCGATAATCTAAGTTTCGCATTAACGACAAACCTTGAAAATCTGGCGGCTATCTCATTTGCGTCTGGGGTCTCAAATATAAAATATACAGATGAAGGGCGCCTTTACGGTGATGGGGCGTTTTCTTTTGACTTAAATAACTTTGAATTAACGCTGACTGATGATGGTTTACGGCCATATATAGATTTTCATTTAAAAAATAATATTGGTATCGAACTAAATTCTGGAATTTTGCTTATGCTGGCTGCCAGTATCGAGGATGATAAAAAGGGTTCGTTGGGCGATTTACAAAATATGAAATATATTGCTAATTTTATTGACGGAAATACTAAAAAACTATCTTGTAGAAGAGATAAGTCAATTCCAATAGATATCGAACTCCTGAAATTCAGAGGGTACTTAGATAATCCTGCTTCAATGATTGGTATCATTTGTCAGAGATTTTCAAATCACACTTATTAATTTCTATTTTAATTTTAGAAAGAGCATATATTCGTATGATAAACAAGGAATTGACAAGGAGTATCCTAGAGGCGGTTGATATTAATTTTAGTGAACAGATTAAGTTTACAAAACAATTGATGGAATTTCGATCGGTAAGAGGTCATGAGCAGGAAGCCCAAAATTTTGTTTACGATACCCTTCAAAGATTTAACTATAAAATGGACAAATGGTCTATCGATATAAATGAAATCAAGGATCACCCAGGATATTCTCCAGTAACTGTAGATTATTCTAACGCTATTAACGTCGTTGGCACGCATCAGCCCAAAAACCCGAAAGGAAAATCGTTAATTCTTAATGCTCACATAGATGTTGTGCCAGAGGGTCCATTAGATATGTGGACCAATGATCCTTATAAGCCAATTATAGATGGGGACTGGCTTTACGGGCGTGGAGGTGCAGATATGAAAGCTGGACTGGCGGCAAACATTCACGCAATGGAGGCGTTAAAAAGCCTTGGCTATCAGCCTGCAGCACCCGTGTTCATTCAATCAGTAACTGAAGAAGAATGTACAGGTAATGGTGCGTTATCTTGCTTGGTAAGAGGGTACACTGCCGACGCCGCAATTATACCAGAACCAGAAGATGATAAGTTAATTAGGGGTAATACTGGGGTACTCTGGTTTAAAGTAAACGTAAAAGGCGTCCCTGTTCATGTGAGAGAGGCCGGGGCCGGACAAAATGCCATAGAAGCATGCTACCCCATAATAGAATCGCTTCGTGAGTTGGAAACATTATGGAATAACGATAAGAACAACCATGAATATTTCAAAGATTTAGATCATCCAATTAATTTCAATGTTGGGAAAATTGAGGGTGGTGATTGGGCATCATCGGTTCCAGCATGGTGCTCCTTTGATTGTAGGATAGCCATATACCCTGGTTGGGACCCAAAAAAGAAAGCCTTAGAGATAGAGGATTGTATTAGAAATACGGCAAGTAAGCTTGAGTACCTGACAAATAATCCACCGGAAGTAGAATGGAATGGCTTCTTTGCTGAGGGATATATTTTAGAGGAAGGCTCTGACGCAGAACTAACCCTAAGTCGGGCTCATATGAACGCTTACAATAAACCATTAGAAACAATGGTTACACCGGGATATTTAGATGCCAGAGTATTTATCTTATACGATGACTGCCCTTGCCTCGTATATGGACCTTATTCTGAAAATATCCATGGGTTCGATGAACGTGTCAGTTTGAATTCTGTAAAACGTATTACCGGGTCGATTGCTTTATTTATAGCAGAGTGGTGTAAATTAGAAAAATTTAATTAAAACAGGGTTATATTAAATAATTTTAACGTTTTAAAAACCCTCTATCAGTTAAAAACGTTTTCATATGCGCCCGTGACTCTGTCGAAAGTTTATCTGACATTTGTTTACTCCAAACTGATATCTTTTTATTTATTGATCTTGTTGCATGATATCGACTTAAGTCTTCGTCATATTTTTTAATAAATTCTTCCTCTGTACTAGCGTCATAGGTATTTTCCTTAAGTAAAACCTCGACCGGCAATCTAGGTTTTATCTCTGGATCTTGATCTGGATAACCGATGCAGAGCCCGAAAACTGGATAGACATTTTTTGGTATATTCAATAACTCACACACTTTGCTTGGGTTATTCCTTAACGCACCAATATAACAAATCCCTAAATCTGAAGATTCAGCGGCGATCACAACGTTCTGCGCGACTAAAGCTGCATCAACAGTACCAATAATAAAATGCTCTGTCATTCCTTCAACAGGAACCTGGTCGTAATACTCACAGCAAGTCGAGGCCCTATTTAAATCTGCACAAAATACCAAGAATTCTGGAGCTTTCTCGATATAGGACTGACCACCCCCAACCTCACATAAACCTTTCCTTAGTGCACTATCGGTTACTCGGATAATAGATGTAGCCTGAATTAAACTTGACGTTGCAGCCGACTGACCTGCAGAGATGATATCCATTAATAATGGATACGGAATTTTTTTATCCTTAAACGACCTTATAGATCGATGCGACTGCAACAGCTTAATTACCTTATTCATTTATTCCCCATTTTCTAGTTTCTACTACTATTTAGTATACCTATTTAATTTTTATCTTGGAACACAAGTAGAGCTAATTAAATATCTAGAATTATAATTAGCTAATGAAAAGAGGCCTTGTATATTTTTATAATACTTGGCAACTATTGGGAATTACCTAGGACAAAAAAATGAATAATGTTACGAGAAATAAAAACGGATGCAACTGGGAAAAAGATATCTTTGATGCTTTCAAAACCGCGGGTATCAAACAAGTACCGTACGTACCAGATGCAGGTCATTCTAAAGTCATCGATATGGTTCACTCAGACCCAGATATGACGCCAATTGTCTTGACCACTGAAGAAGAAGGTGTTGCCTCATGTTGTGGTGCATGGCTGGGAGGAGAGAAATCAGTTTTACTTATGCAAAGTAGCGGGGTCGGTAACTGTATAAACATGTTATCTTTACTTTCTAACTGTAATTTCCCTTTCGTCACAATTATTACAATGAGGGGTGAATTTGGTGAGTTTAACTCATGGCAAGTGCCAATGAGTTCTGCCACAAAAGGGAGCTTACGTCTTATGGGTTTAAACGTCCAACGAGTTGAACAAAAGGAGGAAGTAGGGCCTACCATCAATGCAGCTCTTTACTCCGCTTACTCAAGTGATCAAAGGATAGCTGTCTTACTTTCTCAAAAATTAATCGGTCATAAAAAATGGTGACACATGCTTGAGAACCATATGAATCGTAGGGAAGTTGTAAGCATTTTATGCTCTAAAAGAGATAACTTACTAATTGTGTCTGGGCTTGGCTCACCAACCTATGATGTCCATGCTGCTGGCGATTCCGATAAAAATTTTTATTTATGGGGCGCCATGGGTGGGGCTGCTATGATAGGACTAGGTTTGTCTCTAGCACGCCCTGATAACTCAGTTTTAGTCATTACTGGAGATGGAGAACAGTTAATGGGTTTAGGTGCACTGGCTACTATCGCAGTCCAAAAACCAAAAAATCTAACTATCGCTGTATTAGATAATGAACATTTTGGAGAAACTGGAATGCAAAAAAGTCATACAGGACATACAGTCAGTTTAGCAAGTGTCGCTAAAGCGTCGGGCTTTCCAGTCGCATTAGACTTAACCAAAATGTCAGATGTAATAAAAAGCCATGATAAATTACTAAACAATGAAAATCTGACATTTTTAAATATAAAAGTTTCCAATCAACAAGTTAAAAGAAGCCTGCCCATATTAGATGGGATCGAAATTAAGAATCGATTTAAACGTTCCTTAGAAAATACATAGCAATAATTACTTTTTAGAAAGAACCTCATTGTCCCGAACTTTAGCGATCTATGGAGTCCTATCTGGCGCTGTCCTAATCAGTCTTGTTGGCGTCATAATGCTGATTTTGGAAACCCAAGATGTACTATTAATTTTATTTTATCGTTCTATTGGGCTTAGCTTAATGGTTTTACTTTTCACATGTCTTAGAAGAAAGCAATCGGTGAATAGTTTTTTTAGATCATTGGATGTACGAGATTTTATTGTAGGAATTTTCCTTTCTATTTCCTTCTGTGGTTATGTTTTTTCAATAATACATTCCTCAGTCGCCTCAACATTATTCATATTATCATCAGGTCCATTCTTTACAGCCGTTATATCCTTAGTTTGGATTAATGAAAGGCCAAACTTAGTGACTTGGACTACAATGATCATTGCAATAGTAGGCATGATGATAATGTTATTGAATGGCCTCGAAACGGGAAATATTTTAGGAAATATAGGGGCTTTAATCACAACAATAAGTTTCTCCTCCATGCTAGTTTATATAAGAAAGAACAAGAAGACTGATGTTCTTGGAGGTACCTTTCTTGGAGGGTTTCTATGCTGCGTTTTTGTTTTATTTATTGTTGTTTTTATTAAAAAAAGTTTACTGTTAACGCTCCATGACACCGTTTTTATCTTTGGAATGGGTGCCTTCACAATTGGGTTAGGTATATCGTTAATAACTTATAGTGCTCCCTACTTATCTGCTCCAGAGGTAAGTATATTTATGCTTGCAGAGAGCATCCTAGGACCATTATGGCCTTGGTTTTTTTTAGGTGAAAAGATAACAACAATGGAACTAATCGGAGGAGCACTAATCTTATTATCGCTTCTTATTTTATTTATATTTGGAAATAGTACGCAACAATTAATTAAAAGTTAAATTGAATTTCTCTTAGGTATAGAGGTTACAAATATTCCTAAGGTAAGAGTTAATAATGCAATCCAACCAATAGGTTCCAATATTTCTCCTAGAAATATTACTCCCAAAATAGTACCAACACCCGGTACAGCTGCCATCATGCTCGAGGTTATATTAGATCCTACTGTCCGCGCTGCATACCCAATAAGAAGAAGACCTAGAAATGTCGGAACTAGCCCTTGGAATAATGCTTGTAGAAGAATGTCACTATCAGTAGCCTTCGATAATCCCGATGGTAAAAAAAAGTACCAAATTGGTACATAATAAATCGCATTAATTACAGATCCACTCAACAAAACATGAGTTGCATTAAGGTTCCATGCTGGATTACAAATTACATAAACTGAAAAAAACAATCCTCCTATTACAAATAATAGATCACCTACCCAACTATCAGATAGGTTAATACCTTCCGCTGAAAACGATAAAATACCGCATGATATCAAAATTATAATTGCACCAACTTTTTGTAGGTTGGTAACTTTATTTTTGAAAAAAAGGTAACCGATTGTTAAAGACATGATTGGAAGTAGGCCATTCATGAAAGCCCCGCCGTGCGCAACAGGCGCTAAAGCGAAGCCACCAAAGACAGCGAACAAATAAACCGGGCCTAATATAAAGCTCAATAATAGGATCCGTAAGATACTCAAAGTCTTCCAAGGTTTATAATAAAATACAATTGGAAGAGCTAAAACTCCGGAAATACCAAAACGTAATGCAGTCATATCGAAAATTGTAAGTGCTGAGGTGGCCCCTGCCCGACTAACAACAAGCCAACTAGACCAAACAAAGATTACTGCAATTGCTGCTAGGAAACCAGAAATTAATATATTCTTAGGTTGATTTAACAAGCTATACTTTCCATGAAGTAATAATGCATTTAGAGCACTACTAATAATCAATAGACTTGATAATGTTCTTTTAGTGAAGTCAACAAATCATTTTCTAAAAAAATTAATTTTGATTACGCTCTGAAACTAAATTGGTAAGCCAATCAGGATCCATTTCTGGAACTGAAGATAAAAGTAAATCGGTATACTCAGGATGAGGTGGTGAAAAAATTTCACTTTTCAGCCCTTGCTCGACGACTTTGCCCTGAAACATAACCACAACCTCATCAGAAATTGCCCTAACAGTTGAAATATCATGGGTAATAAAAATATATGTAATCCCCATCTCTCTTTGCAGTCGCATCAGAAGTTTAAGGATTCCCTCTTGAACGATTTGATCTAACGCGGAAGTGACCTCGTCACAAATGATAATTTCAGGGTTAGCGGCAAGTGCACGTGCAATACAAATTCTCTGTTTTTGTCCACCAGACAATTCGCTGGGGAGCCTATCGATAAAAGTCTCGTCAAGTTCAATTAACTCAAGTAACTCGATAATTCTTTTTTCCTTTTCATCCCCTTTTAAACTAAGATAAAACTCTAGTGGTCGTCCAATAATCTCGCCAACTGTTTGTCTTGGATTCATAGCCGTATCTGCCATCTGGTAAATCATTTGTATCTGGCGTTTTTGATCTTTGGAACGATCCCGTAATACTTTAGACAGCTCTGTATTATCAAACAATATTTCCCCGTTCTGTTGCGGTAAAAGCCCTGTAATTACGCGTGCAGCAGTCGATTTCCCAGAACCCGATTCTCCAACTACAGCTAACGTCTTACCTCTAGAAACATTGATAGAAACATTATCTAAAACTTTGATACCAGCACCGTAACTGGCATCGATATTTCTTAACGACAATACTACATCATCACTTTTTTCTTCTTCTTTTTGAATTGAGCGAACTGACCATAATGATTTTGTGTATTCTTCCTCAGGCGCATCTAGCATTACTCGAGTCTTTGCTTGCTCTACCTCTTCACCATACCTCAATACCTTTATAAAATCGGCCATTTGAGCTACTACAGCTAAGTCGTGAGTGATGTAAATTGCAGCCGTATTAAATTCCTTTACGATATCCTTCATGGCAGATAACACTTCTACCTGGGTAGTTACATCCAGTGCAGTCGTTGGTTCATCAAAAATGATTAAATCAGGTCTTGGTGACATCGCCATTGCAGTCATTACACGTTGAAGCTGTCCACCTGATACCTGGTGTGGATATCGTTCTCCAATTGTATTGTGCTCCGGTAGCTGCAAAGTTTTAAAAAGTTCTCTGGCGTCATCTTTTGCTGATTTTTCATCTGAAATTTTTGCTCGTATTTTTGCAGCTGTTGTTTGATTTATTAACCTATGAGCCGGGTTGAACGATGCTGCGGCAGATTGTGCAACGTATGTAATTCGTGTTCCCCATAATTTACGTTTTATTTGCTCGGGCATACCTATCAGTTCTTTACCATCAAAGGAAATACTACCTCCAGTAATTCTACACCCAGGTTGGGTATAGCCCATTGCAGCCAATCCCAATGTAGATTTTCCAGCACCTGACTCACCAATTAACCCTAGCACCTCACCTCGTTGAAGCTTTAAATCTATACCTTTAATAATAGGATGCCAAAACTCGTCAGAAAAACCTTCAATCTTAAGATCTTTAATTTCCAAAAGAGGCTGATTGTTTTTTAATTTTTTATTGTTCATCACGCAAACCACTTGTCTTGTGAAGAAACCAATCTACTACGAAGTTCACAGCTACTGTTAGTAGAGCAATTGCTCCGGCCGGTAATAGAGGTGTAAGACCAGCCTTAAGATCGTATTGAGCAAACATTATTAACGACGCATTTTCTCTCACCATTGAGCCCCAATCAGCGGTAGGTGGTTGTATTCCAACCCCTAGAAACGATAAAGCAGCAATCGTAAGAAAAACAAAACAGAAACGAAGACCAAATTCAGCGATGAGTGGCGGCATTATATTTGGTAAAATTTCACGCCTCATTATCCAACCTAAGCCTTCACCACGGAGGCGCGCAGCTTCAACGTAGTCCATTACAACGACATTAAGTGATACTGCTCGGGTCAACCTAAATACTCTCGTACTATCTAACACCGCAATAATAAGTATTAAATTCGTAATCGTTGATCCAAAAATTGATAAAAGTACTAATGCAAAAATCAAACTGGGGATAGCCATCAAGACATCAACTGATCTACTTAAAAATTGGTCTAACCAACTTCGGTTTATAGCCGCTGCAAGACCCAAAGTACCACCAATTAAAAAAGCTAAAGCGGTCGTAGCAACAGCAATACTTACGGTGTTTCTTGCACCATAAATCATACGAGATAGAATATCTCGACCGATTTGATCTGTTCCAAATATAAATTCTGAACTCCATGGAGCAAAAGGCTCAGGGAAAACTTCAGCCTCACCGTAGGGAGCTAGGAAAGGTGCAAATACTGCGCATATAATATATAAGAAAATAACAATCATCCCGAACCACGCCGTGGGCGGTGCTTTGCTCAAGCTAAGTTTTATACGTTGCCAACGAGTTCTACGAATACGTTTGTACGCGACCTCGGCAGTTGCTGAGTATGTACTCGGTTTGTCTGTCATCTTGGGTGTAACAATCTAGGATTAGTAATTATACCAATAATATCCGCAATAAGATTAAGTAGTATATACGTTGCCGCAAAAATAAGTGCGCACCCTTGAACAACTGGGATATCTCTCATGGCAACAGCGTCAACCATCAATTGACCTATCCCTGGATATACAAAAACAACTTCAACAACAACTACTCCAACTACTAAATATGCTAAATTGAACGCTACAACCGTCGCTATCGGTGCCCAAGCATTGGGTAATGCATGTTTTAAGATAACTTCAGTTGAAGACGCCCCCGACAAGCGGGCCATTTGAATATAAGGGCTAGCCAATAGGTTTATTATTGCTGCCCTCGTCATACGCATCATATGAGCTACGATAACTAACGTCAAAGTGAGAGCTGGTAATGCTGCTCTGTATAATCGTTCAGGAAATAACGTATCACTATCTACATTAGCAAGTGAGGGGAAAAAAGGATATAGTGAAGCAAAAAAAAGTATTAAAAGATAAGCAACAAAGAACTCGGGAAAAGAAATTGTAGTTAGAGTTGCCATATTAATGGAGCGGTCATAAACAGTATTACGATAAAGAGCAGCTGAGACACCGAGCACTAGGGATAATGGTACCGCAATCATTGCTGCTATAGAGGCCAAAAATAATGTGTTCCTTAATCGTGGTAAAACTAAATCTATTACCTCCCTGGACCTATCTACTCCTGAAGCGTTTCTACCTGAAAAAGAGGTTCCTAAATCACCTTGAAGAACCGCAGAAACCCATTGAAAATATCTTACCATAGCAGGTTGATCCAAACCAAGTTCACGTCTAAAAGCTGCTACAGTTTCTGGAAGCGCAGACTGACCTAAGATAGCTTGCCCAAAATCGCCTGGTAAAAATTCCATAGATAAAAAGATAATAATCGACACTACAAATAAAGTGACTACGCCCATTCCTAGGCGGCCTAACACTGTTCTAATTACAGGATGCAACGTTTATAACCCTAAAAAAAACTTAGGCCAGACAAGTCTGGCCTAAGTATAGTAATTTTAAATTAAGCGAACCACCAGCGTTCAACACATTTCGCGCCATCACTATCCCAGTTAGCAGCAATCTCATTATGAGCAATCGCTTTACTGTTAGCACTAACATAACTGTTAAATAGAGGAACAATTGATCCACCATCATCACTAATGAGAGTCTGACATTCATAGTAAAGCTCTCGACGTTTTGTTGTATCAAGTTCAGCCTGAGCCTGTTTGACCAATGCATTGAACCTTTTAGAACTCTCGGTTCCTTTCCACGCAGTATCATTCCACTTAGTGTCATTTGTATAAGCCGCCTTAAACATCCAGTCTTCTGTTGGACGTCCGCCCCAATAACAAGCACACCAGCCTTTAGCGTCATTATTCCATACATTGGACCAGTAACCGTCGCGTGGCTCACGAATAACTTCGACTTCAATGCCCGCCTCAGCTGCTGAATTTGCAATCAATTGAGCTGCATCAACTGCACCTGCAAATGCTGCATCTGACGCTGATAATGGAATTGCACCGGAATGCCCCGATTTTTTATAATGAAATGCAGCTTTATCAGCATCAAACTCACGCTGCGGCATATCTGAATTATGATATGCGTTAGCAGTAGAAATTGGATGATCATTACCCACAGCGCCGTAGCCAAGCAAAACTTTATCAACAAGTTCTTGACGTTTGATTGAATGTTTTAAAGCCATCCTAAGATCATAATTATCGAAAGGAGCTACGCTTAAACGCATTGGGAACGTATAGTGTGCAGTCCCTGTAGCTTCCATAATATTTATGTTTGGGTTACGCTTGAACAAGTTAATTGTTTTTAAATCGACCCTATCCATAGAATCAATATCACCATTCATGAGAGCTGTCTGACGCGCAGTTGGATCAATAATTGATAACAGCTCAACATCATCAAAATGTGCTCTGCCCTCTTTCCAGTAATTTGGATTACGCTTCAGAACAGATTTTACGCCGGGCTCAAAGGATTGCAATACATAGCCACCTGTACCAATCCCAGAGGCCATGTCGCCAGCCGGACGAATAGAAATATGGTAATCACTTACAATAAATGGAAAATCAGCGTTTGCCTCTTCTAAATCAAAGATAACTCGGTTTTTACCATCGGCGGAAAGTGACTTAACTCCTGTTAATAAACCTTTTGCTGCGGATGTAGAATCTTCACCCATATGATGATTGAAAGACGCAATAACATCCTCAGATGTCATAGTTTTTCCATTATGGAATTCTACACCTTGTCGTAGATTGAACACCCATCTTTGAGCATCTGCTGATTCATAACTTTCAGCTAATTCACCAGTCAGTTGCCCATCGCTACCAACTTCTGTTAGGTGGTTTCCAAAAGTGTAACCATTGATAAGCGTGAAGTGATTCTCAGATGTTGCTGAGTCCAACGTATCGGTAGTTGAACCATGAGCGATCCCCATCCTAAAAAGTCCACCACTCTTTGGTGTCGCTGCATGTGCTTTGTCTGCAAATCCTAATGCAGCGGGCAATGCAACCCCAGCGGCTAAAACAGACATAACAAATTGACGACGGTCAATCTGGCCATGAATTAGTTTTGCCTTTTGAATTTCAATAAATTTATCTCTCATTATAGTCTCCCTATTTGATTATCTTTAATAAAGTTCATTATATATTTTCAGGATCATAAAATATAATAATTTTCCCCCAAAAAAGCAACTACGCCTTTACCAGTATAGTCTCACCTCAATTGTCCGACAATTCAAGATAAAAATTTAGAAAACTGCCAATAACCCAATAAAAACCGAAAAACTAAGTCGATCAGTTGTCTTAAGTCTAAATGCCTATTAGTAAATTACGAAAAAAGGATCAAAATTTGGCATTCTATTTTGGATACGGCTCCAATATGTCGAAGAAAGTTATGGAGAATGTAAGAAACATTCATCCAAAGCAAAGTCAAAGCACTATTCTTAAAAACTATAAGATAATCATGAATATGCCTGGCCCAAACTTTGTTGAACCGGGTTTTGCGAATATAATTCCATCCAAGGGAGATAGAGTTGAGGGTGTTTTACATGAGATTTCAGATCTTGAATTAGATAGAATTATAGCTTCAGAGGGTACGGATTATGAATTAATCAAGGTGAAAATTCGTTTCTTTAATTCCCAAATTATTGCTAAAACATTGATTTACAAAACTGATATTAATTATGATTTACCAACATCAAAACGCTATAAAAAAATCTTAGTTAGAGCCGCTAGGGATAATGAATTAAGCCCATCATACATTACCGAACTAAAAAATAAAAAATCAGTTTATTACCCAGTTTATCAGAATTTTTTGCGATACGAGTCTATTTATGGGTTAAAAGTCGTGCAAGATGATAATTGTTCAACTTTGCCTTGCAGTTTTTACATTATGAATACAGACTAATTTTGTTACGTGTTTAATTAGTTTTCTATAGTTAAATTTTTAGGCCATAAGGTAGATAGAAATTATGAATGATAAAAATATTGCAAACATTAATCAAAATATCGATTTTTGGGACGAACGCGTTGATTTAGCCGCTATTTTTAGGCTAACCGCAAAGTTTAACATGCATGAGGCGGTTGCCAACCATTTTAGTCTTGCTATCAACGAGTCTGGTACTAAATTTCTGATGAACCCTGACCAAATGCATTTCAGCCGCATTAGAGCTTCTGATTTATTAGTTCTCGATGCATTAGACCCGAATACAATGTCTCAACCAAATGCACCAGATGCTACCGCTTGGGGCCTTCACGGATCAATTCACCGCCACTGTCCACACGCAAGATGTGCCCTTCATGTGCATTCAAAATTTGCTACTGTATTAGCTTCTTTAGAAGACTCAAATCTACCTCCTATTGATCAAAATAGTGCTATTTTCTTTAATCGGTATATCATTGATAATAATTATGGCGGGCTTGCATTTGAAAAAGAAGGCGAACGTTGCGCAGCACTTTTAACAGATCCAAAGAAAAAAGTTCTAATAATGGGAAACCACGGAATTATGGTTATTGGTAAAACTGTTGCTGATACATTTAATAGACTTTATTACTTTGAAAGAGCATGTGAAACATATATTCGCAGCCTGCAGACTGGTAAAAAACTTAAAATATTATCAAGTAAAATTGCCGAAAAAACGGCATCGGAGTTAGAAAGATATAACGATTCTGATTACCGCCATCTTGAAGAACTAAAATTTATTTTAGATGAAGAAGGATCTAACTACGCGAGTTAACTGAAGACCTGTAAAATTGAAAAAATGATATATAAAAGCTTTTAGATTGTCGCAAATCAAACAAAAAAAGGTCGTTATTTTT
>JBMYRX010000040.1:0-18223 GCA_049602715.1 Paracoccaceae bacterium
GAACACTGGAGTCAATAGATCTTCCATTAAGAGTACTGTTTGAGTTCTCAACTCCCCAGTCGTTGGCAAGAAAAATAAATGTGAATGAAAATTTGCCATATACGCCCATTTTACCTCTGCGTAACTCTGGAACTAAGAGGCCTGTTTTTTGTGTTCACCCAGGTGGTGGTTTTGGTACTGTTTATCAAAATTTTGCAAAGGCGTTAGGAAATGATTACCCAGTTTGGGCTTTCCAGGCTCGAGGTTTAGAAATTAATGAAGCCCCGCATACCAGTATAAAGGAGATGGCAGCGGACTATATCGACGCAATGCGTAATATCCAGCCCTCGGGACCTTATTTACTTTTGGGATGGTCTTTTGGAGGCAATGTTGCCCAAGAAATGACAGTTCAGCTAGAAACGATCGGCGAACGGGTCGAACTTCTCATTCTATTAGATACAGCGGCAAACTTTCCTAAGAATACTGACCGTTTAGGTTCTCATCAGGAAAAGCTTCAGAATGAGTTAGAGAAGCTATCTCAGGAACTTGATTTAAAGGAAAGCAGTATATCCTTGGAGGATGAAGCTCTTTTGAAAAAAATAATAGATCGATTAATAGAACAAAAAATTATACCCTTAAACACAGATATTGTAGCCTTCCGAAGGATACTCAATATATATGTTAATAATTTAGATTTGATGTCGGCCCATAAAACTAATAACTGTAGCTGTCCTATCCTTCTCGCACGGGCAGTCAACGAACCAACCCCCAACAACGTGCAGGCTTTTGAATGGGAAAAGTATACGGATAAAGAAGTTATAGAAGAAAATATTAATTCAACGCACGGTAATATGTGGGAAGTTAGACCCACCGAAGAAATTGCTAATTGTTTCAAAAATTACCTGAAAAACAAACATAAGTTACTAGGATAGTCCGCATTTGGAAATAGTGGTTGTAAAATAAACATAGAACCGGGGTCTATTTTCAGAAAGATTGCAAGTCTAAAAAGCATTTTCCATACCCTGTTTTACTCAAAGATGAGATGGCAGTGATATTTTGACTAAGTAAAAGAAATTCTCGAGCGATAAGCTAGTTGCTGTAACTTTTAAGATGAGATAAATATTGATTGTTAGCCCCTAATTTGCTACGCTTCTCGACTATGATCCGTTGATAGATTATATTTTTTAGTTGATTGGACTTTCAATTTTAATGCTTCGGCTATATAAATTTTTAAAAGGGTTGTTCCTGAAGTCTAAAAAACAACGTAAACCGGATAACTCGATCTACCCTTTGTGGTGAAGAGGGGTTAAACACCTGCTAATCCTAGCAACCGTATGCCAAATAGTCTTGGCACTGTATGTAGTTAAAAGGAAAAAGATATGGAAACCGAAAATAACGAGCCAGCCCCAGAGAATCACGTTCAAGCCTCAAAAATTATCACTAAATATCTAGGTTGGTCTGCAGGAGCAGCATTCATTCCTGTACCAGGGTTTGATTTAGCGGCAGTAACGGCTGTACAAATCAAAATGATAGCGGATATTGCTAAAGTTTATGATGTCCCGTTTAAAAAGGATGCTACAAAAACAATAATAGGATCGCTATTGGCTACAATACTTCCCTCAGGTATGGCACAGGGTGCATCTAGTCTTGTAAAAATAGTTCCGGGTATCGGAACCATCCTAGGGATGGCGACAGCGCCGGCATTCGCCGCGGCATCTACTTATGCGATAGGAAAAGTTTTCACCCAACATTTTGAAAGTGGTGGAAATCTAATTACGTTTGATACAACAGCAGCCCGAGAATATTTTAAAGCGGAATATGAAACAGCGGTTCAAACGCAAAAATCTGGAGCAACTGGTAAAGATTCTGATACAAAAGCGGCTTAATACATAAATTTTGGAATTTGAGCGGTAAATCTAACCGCTCAAATTCCTATTAAGATAAAGATATGGGAAGAAAATAATATATGTTCTCTCCTTGGATGATCATTGGGTACTTTCTAGCTTGTGTTTTTGTTGGTTTCCTAGGCAGAAAGACTCGTGTAGGTGGTTTAGGAACATGCCTTGCGGCGCTTTTTTTCACTCCAATTGTTGTCGGGGTGCTAATGGTGATACTACAACCTTCCAGAAGTTAAAGCCCAAACGGTAGAATGCTTTTGCATTTGTCGTTGTTATATTGCAAAACCATACATGACTAAAAAGAACAGGGGTTATGCAATATAATATTCTAATATCTTTTTTGATTAAAGAGTCGTCGACTTCAGTTCGTAAAGCTATAATTTTAGCAGGTATAGCTGGTATGAGTAATGCTATGATCCTAGCTATGATTAATGCAGCTTCTCAGCATGCAGAGGATTCAGAAGTAAGGCCACTATATGCTTTGGTATTTGCGATTTGCATCCTTATTTATGTTTATTCACAGCGTTGGATTTTAACGACAGCAGCTGTTCAAATGGAAAATATTATTCATCGCGTTAGAATGCGGTTGGTAACGGCATTAGCGGAATGTGAGTTGCTTGATGTGGAGATGCTTGGTCGGTCTATAATTTACCAAGGTGTAGCACAACACACGCAGACATTATCTCAAGCAGCATCGACCATAGCACTATCATTACAAATGGCTGTGATGATTGTATGCTCGATAGTCTATATTGGTTATTTATCACTGACATCGCTTTTGGTGTTATTATGCTTTTTAGGGATAGCATTATTTATCTATTTCCAAAAATTTGGTTCCATTGACGACGATGCATTATTAGCAATGAAAGAAGAAAATCAATATTATTTAGTCGTTAGCGATTTAGTAGACGGGTTCAAGGAAGCTAAACTAAATCAACTCAAATCAAATGCAATTCTTGGTAGAGCATTGCGGTTGAGTGTCTCTGCAGCGGATGGTCGTGCGAAAACTCAAACGACGTATGCCCAGCACTTTGTTTTTTCAAACACGACATTTTATATGCTTCTTGGAGTGATGGTGTTTATAGTACCACTAATTTCACAAACTTATGCTGACGTCGTCCAAATGTCTACAACTGCTGTCCTATTTATAATTGGTCCCATTTCAGGAATAGTTGGTTCAGTTCCTATGTTTAGAGCATCCAGCGATGCTGTATCGGCGATAACCGAATTAGAGGAAAAATTAAAAATATTTAATAAAGATAAAATCTCGATTTTAGGGAGCAATATCCAAAAATCACAACAAGGAAATACTGATAAATATCAAGATTTCTCTAAAATAGAGCTTCGCGATGCTATTTTTGAGTTTTCACCAAAGATGGAAGAAGGAATTAGACCGTTTAAAATAGGTCCCATTGATTTGACTATAACTAAAGGAGATACGCTGTTTATTACAGGTGGGAACGGTTCAGGTAAATCTACATTGATGCGTGTGCTGACTGGACTTTATCCCTTAACGTCTGGAAAAATACTGGTGGATGGAACTGTAGTAAAACAAACAGATTTTCAAAACTACCGGGAATTATTTGCTTCGGTTTTTAGTGACTTTCATCTCTCCAAATATCTAGATGGAGTGGGTGAATTTGATAATGATCTTTTTGACGAATGGTTCTCGATTTTTGAATTTCCCCAAAAGGTTAATCTGGAAGACGAAGTTTTTTCGACTATTGATCTTTCAACAGGGCAGCGAAAAAGGGTTGCCTTATTAACTGCTATACTAGAAAAGAAAAAAATCATGGTTCTTGATGAATGGGCAGCTGATCAGGACCCTCTTTTCCGAAAAAAGTTTTACACTGAAATTATTCCAAGATTAAAACGTAAGGGGATAACTATAATTGCAATTACTCACGATAGCCGATTTTTTAGATATTCCGATCATCAGTTGCATATGGAAGAAGGGCAAATAGTAGAATTTGATCCGGAGATATTCCATGATTAATTTAATCAAAAATTGGATGAATAGAAATTGGTTTCATATCCTACTTTTGTCAGTAGTTTCATTTTTTATAATTGTAGTGTTATATCCTCGGATAGTTCACACAATACCGCCAGGTCATGTTGGAGTGATGTGGTATAGGTTTTTTGATGGTACCGACACATTGCCAGAAAATATAAAAAGTGAGGGCCTTACTGTTATTTTTCCGTGGGATAGGGTCTATATTTATAATGCCAGGCTGCAGACTGTCCCAATAGTTGTCGAAGGACTTAGTAGTGACGGATTAAACGTTTCAGTAGAGTTTATTGTTCGTTTTACTATAGATTCTAGAAATGTTGGATATTTGCACAAATCGATAGGTCCCGATTTTGCTAAAACCCTTGTAACTCCACAAATTAGAGAATTGGCACTTAGAATGATTAGTTCTAATCAGGCAGCCGATTTGTATTCAGAAAGGCGATCTAGGACCGCAAAGCGAATAGAAAGAGAGTTCTCGGAGAAGATGAAAGGCGTCGCGACTAATTTAAAATTTGATGGATATTTTATAAAGACGGACATAGTCTTGATGGCGAAAATAAGATTACCTGAATTTGTACAAAGAGCCATTGAAGAAAAAGAAAAGGTGCGACATGTAAGTGAATCTTATGACTATCGATTAGTGGTCGAAGATAAAGAGAGGCAGCGGAAGAGGCTCGAGGCCGAAGGTATTCGAGGTTTCCAAGAAATTGTGAGTGGAGGTATAACGGACAGTTATCTGAGATGGAGAGGAATTCAAGCCACCTTGGAATTATCTAAATCCAATAATACTAAAGTAGTGATAGTGGGGGGAAAGGACGGATTGCCGCTGATACTCAATACCGAGGGGGTAAACACAAAAAATGTAGGGCAGACGGAAAGCCCGTTAAATCCAAAAACCTTATCATCAAATTTAGAAACAATAGGCGAGCCGACGGATTTGACCGTAGAGCAGAACAGCGAAGTTTCAGTAACCGAAATCGAAGCTCTTCCTATTCAAACTAAAAGAAATCCCACGCCTAAATTAGAGAAAAAAATAGTTGAAGAGGTAAAAAAAACGAACGAAAATAGCGATAACTCTTCAGGACATTTTCTCAAAGACATAATAAATAGATATAAGATCACTAATAAATAAATCGTTATATTCTAAAGAATGTTTTCCAGTGCCTTTTGTTGTGGCTTAATAGTGGTAAAGTTAAATAGCCTTCAGACTATTGGGTCTCATATCGGTCCATTTAGCCTCTACAAGCTCTAAGCACTCTTCTTTAGTGCCTTTCTCTCCAACCTGATCCCAACCTACAGGTATTTCTTTTGCAGATGGCCACAACGAATACTGACCTTCTGTATTAATTAACACCTTGAAAAAATCGCCATCCATAGACCAATTATCTTTCATTTATCCTCACAAATACTTATTAGCGCTAATTCTACTTGTACTGTAGTTCTATTATGGAGTTTTTAATCGAATAGCGTTATCTAGCCAGGCGGGAAAGCGACTTGGACGTAAACCACGTCCACCAACCCTTCTAGACCCCGGAAATAGTCCATGGTGCCACTTGTAAAATCGTTTTGGAACGTAACCCCCTGCTCCAAGAATACCAAAATCATCAATCATTGGAGCTCTATTTTCTTGATAGGCTAACTGTTCCAAAAGAATTTGCTTTTTATTATTTTTCATTAAAGGAGCTATCCAAGTGTCACTTTTTAGTATTATATTTATTTATACTTTAAGATATTTTTTATGCTATTTAAAAGTTAAGTACGAATTACTGTCGTGGAATACGATTACATCCTAATTTTAACCCAATATATTTTCAAGTCGCTTGATGATGCGCCAGAAAAATAAAAGATTTACTATGCCTCCTCTGATTAATTGCCATCCCATTTTGTTTGCCGCTACTGCTTTAATCGCTGGAACCATTTCATTAATGGGGTGGTCGAAATTAATACATAAACCAAATAGAAAAACAGACGTTTCAAGTGAAAAACTTACATTAGAAAACAATAATTCTCGACATCAACCTAAGTTGTTACTGTAATCGGATAGTTGTCGGAGGAGGTAGCGAGTCTACTGATTTACTCAGATTCAATAGCTCAAAAGTAATACCTAGTACGGTTGCAGAATAGCCTTGGCCTTTTTTGGGAATACTGTAAGTGTCACCGTCATATGTAACGGAAACGATATCGTCCCTTTTGCTGTTATTCTTTTGGACAACAAAAAACTTATTACCTTCATTTAAGTAGTTATATTCTTTGGAACTATTGCTCTTGAGGTTTATGACCTTTTCACCTTTATTTTGAAGATAGACCAGCTTACCAAGGTATTCAAATACTCTTTTCGTCGACCTGGTGGTAACTTTTAGAGAAGCATTTCTGAATTTGTTACTAGCCCCTCCCATCTTCAAACTACCATCTTCAATCAGAGCATCAGTATCACCCAAAGAGCATAACATCGATGAAGGGATACCGTTGCTTTTGGCAATTTTGGGCAAAAAGCAAAATCGTGAATAGGACGACGTGGCATAGGCCTGATACGAGTCCGGTTTTTTATTATTTATTTTTCGTATAATGAAGCCGGATGCGGAATTTATTTGAATTCGGTTAGGATCGGCGGCTTCAAGAGCAGTTAATACTGGCCCTTGGGGAAGCAACTTGCTGACTGTTTCTGTTGAAAGGCCTAATTCGAGTAGACTATTGAGCAAATCTCCGAAATCAGAATAATCAGGGCGTGAGGGATCGTTAAATACCTTTTTAGTGTTGCCATCTATAGATACCTCGATGCTATCAATAACTAAATTAAACAATAATTCCCTAGGAAAACCCTGCGCTGTATAATAGGTGAGCTCTTTCGGCGATATCTGATTGAGTATACCACCTAAAAACTCTGCAGTATTAAGTGGACTTAAACCGACTGAAGAGATTTGCTCGAAAGATGGTGTGTTCAAAGTATTAAAACTTGCTCCGTTCCGGCTTAAAGAAAGTAACTGATCAAACGGAGCCAGTATGGAAGCAGAACCATAGCTCAAATACGATGACCCAGATACACCGGAGATAGCGGTAAAATGTAGAGGCCTATTTTTTGAAGAGCGGACAATATTTAGAAGTATGTTCTCCTCCGCCGTCATTTCCATAGCCTTATCATAACCTGAGGTGAGCTCGGAAAAATCTACCGCGGAACTGCAACCAACAATAGCTAAAAGAGAACTACCTAATGCTGTTAGTTTCAAAATTTTTTTTAACATATTCTGAAGTATCCGAATCTTTGCTAAACTTGATATTATTTAGGACAAACTAGGGTTCAATTAGTTATTATGGTATTAGCCGGTGGAAGTGAGTTAAGAGTTTTGCTAAGATTTAACATATCCATAGCTAGGGAAAGTACATGCGAGGAAAACCCTTGGTTCTCATAAGGAATACTAAATGAGTCCCCGTTCATGGTTACTGAAACCACATCAGAGTTCTTTGTATTATTTTTCCTGACCACAAAAATGGCGTCTCCGGTATTCTGATAATTATATTTTTTTGCTTCCTCGGTGACTAATCTTACAGGTGTTTCGATACCTTTTTCCACTTGCTGGTAAGCCAACTGCCCAAGGTAATCAAATATGCCTTTACTCGACCGAGTTGTAATATTTAAAGTTACACCTTTATATTTTGCTAGCTTGTGTTTGCCATTGCCAAGACTAATACTTTGGCTATTTTGCATGGAACTATTATTTCCACAATGCATCGTTGGAGGAAGATTGCTCAGGTCTTTGGAAGCTTTAGAAAAACAGAACCGAGAATATTTATATGGCACAAACATTTGATATTTCTCGCCGTTAGATCCCTTCACCGGATTTAAAACCATTCCTGAATTAACAACTAATGAGATCCTTGAGGGATCTTTTGCTTGTTGCCTACTAAGAACAGGTCCAGATTTGGACAAACCAACCACGGTTTCTGTAGTTAATCCCATTTCCAAGAGACCTTGTATTATCTCATCGAATTTTTTATACGAGGTATGAGTCGGGTTATTTATGAAAACTTCTGTTTTACCATTTTTAACGGCACTAATTTTGTCAACAATAAGTAAAAATAAGAGTTCTTTGGGAACATTTTGTGACGCGTAGAACTCAATGGTCGAAGGTTCAATCTGTGTAAGTAAACCAGCTAAAAACTCTGCTGTATTTAGGGGGCTGATTGAAACGGTACTTGTTTGACTAAAAGATGGTGTGCTAAAGGACCCAGCTGCCCCATTTCTCGACAATGAGAATATCTGGTCAAACGGTAAGCTTAGAAAACCAGAAGGGGAAGCTAGTGTGGAGGTTCCTGAAACGCCTGATACTGTATTGAAGTGTGATGGTTTCTTGTAAGCAGATCGGATAATGTTAAGAAATAAATTTTGATTTGCAGATTTCTCCATAGCTTTGTCATAACCAGCGGAAAATCCTGAAAAATTCACCGCAGACTCGCAACCGCTAAGTACAAATAGAACCGGTAAAATAATTGCGACACGGGAAAAGTTAATCATAAAATCAGTCCTTTAAACTCAAAAACATGTGGCACAATCAGCTTTATCATCACGATGAATGATCGTCATATTGTATATGATCGGATTGATCCGGCTACTCAACTCTTGTACCCAAATCAATGTAAATTTTTCCTATTTAACTAAAGTATAATACCTATAAAATATTCCCTTTAAAGAATAAAACACAATAAAAGAAACAAATAAAGGCGGAACATACTTCTACATTTTCAAAGTATCAAGTTTGATTTGACGCAATATGCGTCGCAATTTTTTTTGCAACATGAAAATTTCCTGTAGGATTCAAATGCCCACTATCAATATAGCATTGTTCCGTAACTGTGTCGAAACAGTCCGCCAAATCGCAGAATTTATTAAATTCTCCGGATTGTTGGAGTGTTTGGTGGAATTCCATATTTAGTTTGTTGAAACTGGCGGCGTCCTGATGAAAAACCGTTTCTTTTGGTGTCAAAGGTTTCGAGCCCCATGATAAACACGGTTGGAGAAAGGTAGAAAAACTTATATTTTGTTGGGAACAAAATGCTTCTGCGACATTATGAATTCGCAGGTAGTCTAAAGCACATTCCTCTGCTATTGTTTTAGAATCTGAATGGGCTAATTTTTCAAATAGATCACTTGTCCACTTTTGATTAACCGTAGTATCGTGAGCTACAACGTAATTTACCAAGCGCTGAAAGAAATTTAATTTAATAACTTGGTTCATCGTCTGAAGTAGCTTATTGCAAAAAACCCAAAGTAATCGGCGTGTTTGTGGCCAGATTTGAAATTGGTCAAAAAGAATTTTATCGTGTTCATAGTGTCGGTAACTCATACCCCCGAGCATAGGAGGAGAGAGATGAGGTCCTATCTCAGGACGGTTAGCCTTATTGACCGCAAAATTACTTACACAATTCCATCCATCATAAAAGATGACCTCATCAGGTTGCAAATGCAATGAACTTGTCAGAAGTAAATTTAAGTTTTCTATTGATGTATACCCTATAACGCCCCGATTTATACAAACGGCGTCTATATTGTGTTCTAACCTCAATATTGATTCGACAAGGGCAGGGATAGTTAGGTTTGGTATACGGCTACCTATGCCCATAATAGTCGATCCTCCAAATATCATGATTATTTTTTTGCCGGTTTTTTTTGCTTGTTCTACTCGTTCCTTTGTCGAAGGTGTGTGTAAACAATTCTTGATAATTCCCTCTTCGTCCGTTGAAAAAAAATCTAAGTCACTACCGCCAAAAGCCTCAATGTCTATGATAAAATTTTTGTTGAGAGCGAGAGATGTGCCATAAAGGGAGGATGGTAAAAAAACTCTTCGGGCGGCTTGCACATTTTCTAAACGAAGGTCCGCATTGATTGTTTCCATATCATCGGACAAGACCTTGTCAGCTAAGTTGAATATTTCTTTATTATCAATTATATTATTGACCAAAGATTGAATGTTTTTCAGCTTAAGTTCACTTGATCTAGTGCTTGCATTTTCCATTATCTATTGATCCTATTTAGGCTGAGCAGTCACCGGGCGAACAGCCGATGCCTCATGGACTCTCGGAGCAGTAATTCTGGACAGATACTCGAAAAACTTAGGGTCTTGATCTCTCAAGAAAAAATGATCACCGTCAAATAATTTTATTTCACAGGCTCCATCGGTGACGTGTTTCCAAAGTTCCAAGTCTTTAGCATCAATCCATGGGTCCTGTTTTCCCGATAGCACAAAAAGGCTCGATTGAATTCTCTTGGGCTGGGTATTACGATAGTTCTCGGCAATTTTAAAATCGGCTTTAAGTATTGGTAAAAAAATTTCCAACAGCTCAGGGTGTTCAAAAACTCCGTTTGGTGTACCATCTAATTGTTCAACTTCTGAGATAAATTCTTTATCGGGCAAGTGGGCGATTGGCTTCATTTTAGACAATTTTTGGGGAGGGTTTCGTCCCGAGACTATAGCTAATGAAACATTTTGTCCGGAGAGTTCAATTTTTTTTACTAGTTCATAGACAATCAGAGCGCCAAGGCTATGGCCAAATAGCATAATACTTTTATTATTGTGTGCGATAATAGCGTCGGCTGCCTCTGCAACTATTGTACTCAAGTCGTTGTGGGGGAGCTCAGATATTCTGTCCTCTTTACCTGGCGCTTGAAAAGAATATATATTTAATCTGCTTGGAAGCTTGCCTTTCCATGATGAAAAAACGGATGCCCCACCGCCAGCGTATGGAAAACAAAATAATGAGGTGTTATTTTTATGGTTGGACTGGATAGTTTTGAAGCATCTCATTTTGCAAAGGTATCGCCTAATTCATGAATTTAGAGACAAAATATATAAACGAAGCTCTTGGTGAAGATAAAAACCGTCGCTTGGGATTCATAGACCAAAACCTATTAATGGAGCATACAAAGTCGTCACTTTGAGCCTCTACTTCATGCCACCAACCTTGAGGAATAAATAAAAGCTCTCCTTCGTCGATAATGGCGACCATTTTATCTTTAGTCGCTTTTTCAATATTAGGAAAAACCTTTAAATCGGGTTGTTTGATATATACTTTGCTAAAATTCGGACCGAGTGCGCCGCCTAATAATGGAAAAGGATATAGTAGTCGCGTACTTTTAGGAGGAAAAAGCGAAATACGTTTCGAACCTCTCAACTGTATGAGTGTTCCATCAAGCCCGTCAAAATGGAGAGGTTCGAGATGCTCGTTTGGCCCCAACCATAAATTTATATCATTCGATGGATGTGCACGAAGTCCTGTTTTTTGTCCTAGAGTATTAATCAACGGTCGCAAAATCTTTCCTAGTGGGGTGTGTCCAACGGATATTTGAGCAAGATAAATGTTATTTCTGTTTGCTTCACCGCTAGTTAACAAATCACCATATTTTTGTATATTTGTCTCTTTTAAATCGCAATATCCATCCCACTCTGTTTTGGGCTTCCCAAATCGCTCGGTGCCATAATGCCGAGCTGTGAGGTTTTCGTCCCTTAAATTGTCTTTTATGGTTTCAAGGCTGATAGGGGCGATCGAATTGAAAGCATCCGTAATTACTAATGGTTGCCCTGTTTTTTGGAACTGCTCGAAAAAACTGCTGGGTGAGAGGCTAGGTAAAGAAATTTTTTCTACTATTCTGATATTCATTACTAAAACGCAATCCGTGTTCTCTTTTTGAGAAGTATTAGGTTCATCATCTAACAAAAGAATATGAGATAATAAGATCGAGAAAGCCAAGGAAAAAAATCTGTTAATTGAGATAACTTAGTTGATAAACAATTTTTGTGACCCGCACTATCATGTGAAATGCGAAGTTTTGCTTGAACAATTTGACCAGGGTTACTTTTTTGGAAAGAATTATTAATGATCTGTAAAAAATTATTAAATAGCAGTCCAATTTGATGCCTTATATAAATTCAATCTTTTCAAATAATATATTCTATTCAATTTCACTTAAGTCTGATGTTAAAGGACCCGACAGTCTGCCTAATGAGCTGATTAGAGGACTTCCAGTCACCGAAGAAAGATTGGCTGCATATGGATTGCTCGATAGAATTCTTGCTACTAATTTCAGTGCTTCTATTAATGATCTAACTAAAGATGACTTGGGTTGCCCCCGGTGTAAAAGTGAATTTAAATGCTGGGTTTCAATCGCACATTCAGGCAATTTTGTCGCGGCAAGTGCTTCGGCATTAGGACCAGTTGGCATAGACTTAGAAAGTTTTTATTCTTGGGACACCACGATTGAAGACATAGTGCTTACAGCCCAAGAAAAAAACTATATTGACACTACTAATCATAGAGCACGCGCTGGAACGCGGTTTTGGGTCCGCAAAGAAGCCTTAGGGAAAGCTCTAGGGATTGGTATCGACGATAGTGTTTTGAAAAGTTCAACCGAAAATATAAGTCTAACAGTTGAAGGAAAAACATTTTTTCTTCGCGACTTGAATGCTCCTGTCGAGTACTGTGCTGCTCTCAGCTTCGCATTCTTTTAAACAGATACAAAATACTTTAGCGTTTTTAGAATAAAACACAAATTGATCTATAATCTCTCTTGTTGCTCATTTTTTTCTTTTAAATATCGACTTGACATTTCTTTGAGCTGAGAAACAGAAAGCTCCTTTCCTGATTCCAAGGCTTCCATAAAAATTTTTCCAATTAGAAGGGTAGATGCATAGGATGCTGTGCCAACTGCAACAGCTCCTATTATGGTTCCAAAGCCTAACGCAGCTTTGGAAATGCTTCCAAATGCCACTGGGAGTGCAGTTTGAGCAACTCCACCTATCACTATTGGCGTTCCTGCTCCTAAAATACTGCCTAATATACTCTTTAAGCGGTGTTTTGAAAAATCAACATTATATATTTTTGCTAATGCGCTAAGCAATTTAATTTGAATGCCGGTTACGACTATTGCATCGATTGTAGGTATTGGAATACCCCCTGCAGCACCGGCCCAGCCAGCATATAATTTTGTTAATTCCTCAGCCTCTACCCTTCTCATATTGTGGGAGTTTTCTATCCGGTTGTTGCTTGGAGTTGTTTCATTAGTTGCGGTGTTATTATCTTGGTCGGAGCATCCAGAATTCTCAAAACTTCCTCTTGGCGTGACTTCAGTTTTATTCGTGTCAGCAGTATTTAATGTCTTTGGTGAATATTGAAATGCAGGTAGCTTCTTACTCATATAGTTTCTCCATACTTTTATTTTATTTGGCTGTTTATCTCTAATGCTAATTTTTCTATTTCCAGTGCTGCTTTACTTGCAGGCTGAGAAAATGATGGAGTACTACTTGCTAGCGCAGCTTCTGCGAAAGCAACCCGAGCCGAAATATGTGTATCGCATACTGGTAGACTAGCTTCTGTCATATCTTCCCTCATTTGTTTTGCTAAAATACTATTTTTATTTGATTGAGTTATAACAAGCCTAACAATTGTTTTTGAATTCTTATCTATCACTTCGTTTATGAGAGCGAAGGTATCGATGGCAACTTGAAAGTCTAGTGGGGAGGGGCGTACGGGAACTAGAATATAGTCAGAATATTTTATAGTTGCTTTGAGGCCTTCTGTTTCAAATCCTGGAGTATCGATAATAGTTCTCTCAATTCCACTTTTTTTACTATCCTCTACTTCCCCTTCAAGTTGCTGTATACCTCTCCGAAATTCAATTCCATTGAATCCCTTCCCAATTTGCTTGAGACGCCAGGCGGTCAGAGCTGGATCTGTATCAATAAACCTGACTGATTTTCCGGTCTTAAGCCAATATCCAGCTAGAGAAGTCGCTAGAGTTGTTTTTCCACTCCCACCTTTCATCGTCACTAGCGAGATGATTGCCATTTTATTATCCAATCTCAAAAGTTTGTAATTAAGGTGTTAATCGAGCTCAAAAGAATTTTTGTAATCTAAAAGTAGATCTTTCTTTTGTGCATTCTTGTACAAAAGAAAGTTTCCTATGGTAAGAATATCTAACTCTGTACCCATAAAACATTTAAAGGCATCTTCCGGGGAGCAAACAATTGGTTCTCCTCGAACATTAAAACTAGTGTTTACGAGTATTGGGCATTCAGTCATCGTTTTAAATCGGGAAAGTAGTTTGAAGTATAGAGGGTTAGTCGATTTATCAACGGTTTGAACCCGAGCAGTGTAGTCCACATGGGTTATGGCTGGTACTTTGGATCTAGGGATATTCAATTTTTCAATACCAAATAATTTTTTTTCTTTTTCGGTCAGTTTATAACGATGTTCTTCATTTAATTCGGCAACCAATAACATATAAGGGCTCTCTGTCTCTAACTGGAACCAACTTTGAACATCATCAATTAATATTGAGGGGGCAAATGGTCTAAAACTTTCTCTATACTTGACTTTAAGATTAAGAGTTTTCTGCATTTTTTTGGACAGAGGATTAGCTAAAATAGATCTTCCTCCCAAGGCCCGTGGTCCAAATTCCATTCGACCTTGAAACCAACCAATGGCTTGATCTTCACTCAGAGCTTTGGCGGTTTTATCAATTAACTCTTCCTCATCATATTCTTCAAAGATTGCCCCAAGAGAAACCAAAGCGTCTTTGATACTTTTTCTGTTGAATTCTGGTCCGAGGTAGCTTCCTCGCATTTTATCAAATTTCGTTGAACGAGGGCGTTCCTTTTTATTAGTTATATAGTAATCTGCTAGGGCAGCGCCGAGAGAACCTCCAGCATCGCCAGCGGCCGGCTGGACCCAAATGTTTTCGAAACTGCCATCTTTGAGAATTTTGCCATTGGCTACGCAGTTAAGTGCAACACCACCTGCCATGCATAAATTGTTTTCACGGGTTCGTTTAGCCAAATCTCGCGTGAGCCTTAAGACGACTGTTTCGGTCACTTTTTGGATCGATGCAGCGATATCCATATGAAACTGAGTGATCTCTTCCTCTGGAGTTCTCTGTTTTTCGCCAAAAAGCAGATCGAATTTTGGATTGGTCATTCTCAATCCTCCGCAATAATCAAAGTACGATTGATCTAAGCGAAAACTCCCATCGTTTCTAATATCCACGAGGCATTCGGTTATCTTTTTTTCAAACCGTGGTTCACCGTAGGGGGCTAATCCCATTAGTTTATATTCCCCCGAATTCACTTTGAAGCCCGAATAGTTAGTGAAGGCAGAGTATAAAAGGCCTAAGGAGTCTGGGAAATGTATCTCACGGTCAATGTTTAATTGGTTGCCAGTACCAATTGCTGCCGTGGTCGTTGCCCATTCGCCGACACCATCAACAGTCAAAACTGCAGCCTTGTCAAACGGGGAAGGAAAAAAAGCCGAAGCTGCATGACTAAGGTGATGGTTGCAGAATAAAATAGGCGCATTGAAATCTTTAGAAAGAGTTTTGAGTTTATGTTTGATTATATTTTTAAGAAATAGCTTCCCTCCCAACCAGGTAGGAATTGCTTGGCGAAAGGATTGGTAACCAAATGGAGCTGTTGAAAAATATGTTGCTAAGAGGCGCTTAAAAGTCTTGAGAGGGTCGTCGTAAAAAATTACTCTATCAATATCGTCAGCACTGATATTCGCCTCTTTCAAGCAATATTTTATGGAATTCAAAGGGAAACTAGGGTCGTGTTTCTTTCTTGTGAATCGTTCCTCTTGGGCGGCAGCGATTATTTTCCCTTTTGATATAAGGCTTGAAGCGCTGTCGTGGTAAAACGATGATATACCTAAAATAAAAATTTTCGAATCCTAAATGTTATTAAAAAATTAACATCTACATAAACTTACGTTCGTTTAATCCAATAGCTTTTCACTTTGCTTTTTTTGCGATGTATCCCCAACGGGTCTGATTTGAAAAATCTAAGAATTAAAGCTGCAGGAGTGACGACGAGTACAAATATACAAATTAATGCAAATTCTATAAAAACGCGAAGAATCATTTCTCAACTCATTACTGCAAAAGTTATTTAATGAAATTATATGTCTCTACCTATGCGATTATCTTTTTATATATTCATTGCCAGTATCACGTTTCAGCACGATATCCATGACCTCTTTTGTACTTGTTTTTTTTGATATCAAGACCGGCCCAAAAGGAGATACTTTGACGATATCTTTACAGTCCATTCCATTCTTTAATTTACATTGATTTATAACGACAAAAGCTTTCAATCCGTTACACTGAAGCCCGTCCTTTTTTGCTCTAACATATATAGGAGCTCCTTGGAGCTCGTTTTGTTCAGCGGAGTCTAGGTTGGTAAACATAACCGACATGCCTGTATACGCATTGCTATTGGTATCGGTGCCGTTGGGATCCCAGAACATTAAGTCTACGACAGCATCTCTCAATCCTGCGTGATGGAAGTTTCGTAAGCCAATTGTGGGAAAACATTTGTTATTTACATTTGAAAAACGGAGTCTGTTTAAGAAAACTTCGATCAATCCGCCACCCGTTACAACTTCCCAGGTTCTGGTAATACTTCCATCCTCATTTTTACCAAACTTCAACCTTATTGCATCTCCTAAATCACTAGTGCCTTCAAGAAAAAGTTCCCCGTCCCTTGTGTAAGGCATCCAGGTTCCATCTGGATTAATTACAACTTTAGAACTTTCAAGGTCAACCAGATGGGGTTTCAAATACCTAGCACGGTTCTCGGACTGGACCGCTTTCTTAGCAGGATCAATTTTCTTTTCATCCGCAATGGATGTGAGCATCGTGCCCCCATTTAACATGACGGCAAAAATAATGATAATATATTTTATACTTATGGGACGGGTCGATTGATTTATCATGGCAAAAAGCAAACAGAAATAAATGGATAAATTACTCGTGTAACCTTATATACTCAGTTTCTAATAATGTCTCTCGCATAATCAAAGATTACTTTCTTATTATATAAAATTTTAAATAAAGAGCAGTTTTTGCATGGAACTTTAGTCAAAATTGCTTTTATAAAAAGATGAACACTTCGATATTTAATATATTCCAAACGATGCTTCCTCTTGATAGTAGTTTGCGCTTCAATCAACTTGCACTAATAGCCTCCTCTATTGGCAACGCCGCCATCAAGATTGATTGTGGTTCCGGTTAACCATGAAGCTCGGTCAGAGCATAGGAAAACAACCACATCTGCCACTTCCTCTACTAACGCGGGCCGATTAAGCGGCATGCCCGAAAAATAATCCTGCCATCGATTCTCGTCGCCTTTCTCGTCCTTTGCACGGGTCTTAAGCATTGTGGTGATACGCTCGGTTTGGACTGCCCCTGGACAAACGCCAAGAACGCGCATTCCTTCATCTAGGGCATGTGCGCCCATGGCGTTTGTAAAACCGATAATGGACGCGTTTCCTGCCGAACCGGCTATATAATTTCGATCAACACGGACACCCGCTAATCCAATAATATTCATAATCACGCCGCCGCCATTATCTTTTATGAGGGGGTAAAACCGACGCGTCATATTGATATATCCAAAAACTTTAAGGTCCCAAGCTTCGCGCCAAGTGTGTTCATCAATTGCTTCAATATTGCCTGCTGGAATGGCACCGGCATTATTGATAAGAATATCTATGTTTGAGCATCTCTTTGCTAGGGTATCCACATCCGATGATCGCGATAAATCCAATGGGTGAACACTAATATCAACAGTGTTTTTTGTCTGAATTTGTTTCTTTGCTGTTAAAAGATCTTCCTCTGTTCTTGACACTAGATGAAGATTACAGCCTTCAGCTGCGAACTCTTTGGCGCAGGCTAAGCCAATGCCCTTTGAGGCTCCGGTTATTAGAACGGTTTTATTTTGCAGATTTAGATCCATAATTTCTTTCCAAGCGTTTTTTACCCGACTTGTATGATTGTGGTTCTAAATATAGTTATTTGGCAAGTAGATAAGATTAGAGAACACAAATCGGCTGGCATAGATTAATGTTCAATAAATTTCTTATTTTCGATTATGGCTTACTTCAAATGTCATACTTTGTCCGTCTAATTGGGACGGCACTGCTTACATCGGACACCCGCACATACAGGCCATCCTATTCTCTTAATTAATATCGCCTGATATCGCCCTCAAATATATTTTTTCATAATCGTCTGCGCCCAAAATTATAGGATTAGTGGAGGCGGACGGATCTTTTTCGGCTGTTTTTCCAACGATTGGGGCAGCTGTTTTGGATAACCCAATTTCGGATAGTTTATGCGGAATGCTAAGCTCCTCCCGAAGTAAGAGAGTCCAATCCAAAAAAGCGTCAAAAGTTGATTTTAAACCAAGGCACATTGATAAGTATTCAATGTCCCTTTCTATTTTATGTCTATTTGTCACGAGAACATAAGGCATAAGAATAGCGTTTAGAGTACCGTGATGACTATCAAATAAAC
>JBMYRX010000041.1:0-17304 GCA_049602715.1 Paracoccaceae bacterium
CTAATACTCAAACATACTATTTATAAATCTAATTGAGAAACAATGCACTAACATTAATATAATATTATTTAAACCTGATTATGGAGGTATATAAAAAACTATCAATTTTCTAATTTTTGTTATTTTTTCTGGTTAGCACTGCTGTGCCATATATTGTCTCAATTATTAGTTTTTTTAATTCATATTTTGTTTTGGAATGTTTTTTATAAAAGAGATTGAATGGGAAACGCGTTTTTTCTTCCATGTCTTTCTTAGAAAAGCCTGCTATTCTTTTGTATTCTCCAAAACACATAATTAACCCTTTCCGTTCCTTTAGAATTGGGACTAACTTAACAGAGGATTTTCTCTTACCATCATATACTTTTAAGTTTAGCTCACAAAGTTTTCCGTTACTAACATCTGAAAGAGTAGCATAAATAGCCGTCAACGGATCAACAGTTCCTTTCTGAGTTCTGGGATCAATGGTCTCTGAATTTGTTTTTCTTGGGGGACTATATAGTCGGATCTGTGGTATACCCAGTTCGTAAGATAGTGAAGCTGTAGATTTTTCCCCTTTTTTATCTCTATATTCAACATAGCTTTTTGGTATAAAGTTTGACTCTTGAATTTGACCTGTTGTTTTTGCGGTATACTCTTGTTTGTTTAATAATCTAAAAACTCCACCGCTTTTAATAGCTCCCTCTACGGAATAAATACCTTGATCTTGAATGCCAGAAAAGGATAGGTTTCCTACATAAACCCCTTTAATTTTAAGTGAAAAATTTGCCTTATTACTTTCAGAAGAATTTGCCAGCGCTGAGTTGAGTAAAGTGAATATAAAAAATGTCCAAATAAAACGCATTAATTAGTTCCGTTGCAAATCATAATCATTCTGTAGCATAATAAGTTAGTGAATTTAAAAATTACAATCTTAATATGAAAGATACAAGTTTTGAAAGCTATTAAAGAACTCGCAAAAAAAGTATTAAATAATGACCGACTATCTGTGGCAAAAGCGATAACTTTAGTAGAAAGTTCACGGTTAGATCATAGAGAAAAAGCCGTTGAATTAATTAGTTTACTGTCTGGTTCTGGTAATGAAGCCCTAAAGATTGGTCTGTCAGGAACTCCTGGTGTTGGTAAATCAACATTCATTGAAAGCTTTGGCTTAAAATTAGTTGAATTGGGTTTAAGTGTTGCGGTCTTAGCTGTTGACCCAAGCTCTGTTCGATCTGGAGGTTCAATTTTAGGGGATAAAACTAGAATGGAACTTCTGAGTCGAAAATCACTGGCTTTTATCAGGCCGTCGCCGTCATTAAGTAGTTTAGGTGGTGTCTCTCTTAGGACGCGTGAGTCAATAGCTATATGCGAGGCTGCCGGTTTTGATATTATTATAGTTGAAACTGTTGGTGTTGGTCAGTCAGAGGTTATGGTTTCACAGATGTCAGACATATTTGTCCTTTTATTATCCCCGGGTGGGGGAGATGAGTTGCAAGGTGTTAAAAGAGGAATTATGGAGATTGCTGACCTAATCGTTGTCAATAAAGCTGATGGTGATCTATTGCCTGCGGCTAAGAGAACACAAGCTGATTATATTAGTGCCTTGGGATTATTTAAAACTCGAGTAGAGGATTGTGAGGGTTTTCCAAAAGTCTCTTTAGTTTCGTCAATCCTAGGAGTTGGTGTCGACAGCGTTTTGAAAGATATAGAAAAACTGACAAAGTGGAGAAAAGACCATGGCTATTGGCATGAGAAACGAAAAGCTCAGGCTGTCTACTGGTTTAAAGATGAGGTTCAAAATAGTATTACTGGTAAATTTTTCAATAAACCCGGTGTTAAAGCTGAATTAGAAACGTTATCAGAAAAGGTTTCTCGTAATGAGTTATCGCCAGATCTAGCCGCTAGACAGTTAATTGACCAATTCTGGAAATAAAACTCATCATCAGGGGTCTTTGATCCCTTGACGAATTTGTCTTCTGCTAGTATCTGACTGCTCTAATTAAACTTAAATTAAAATTTTGTGATAGGAAAGACTATGTCGCGCGTATGTGAATTTACTTCAAAAGGACCAATGTCTGGTAATAATGTTAGTCACGCAAATAACAGGACCCGCAGACGGTTTTTACCTAATTTAAATGATGTAACGTTGGTTTCTGAAACATTGGGCCGTTCATTTAAATTTAGAATATCTGCGGCAGCCTTAAGGACAGTAGATCACAGAGGCGGCTTAGATGGGTTTATGTCCAAAGCTAAGCCTGAAGTTTTGTCATCAAAGGCATTAAAAATCAAGAGAGATATTGAAAAAGCAAAACAGGTAGCTTCGTAAGCATAACGTTACTGATCAGAATTATTCGGCTTGATATGAAAAATTATTGTAAGTTTATCCTTATATTTTTATTAAGCTTTTGCTGTTTCCCTGCTTTAGCAGATATTCATTTCATAAATCCATCCATCAAAGTTTCTAGCGGTATGGGTAAGGCAGCAGCAATTTTTATGACGATAAAAAACGATACTGATGCCTCAGATCGATTAATGTCGGTTACTACAAAAAGTGCAAAGAAAGCTATGTTTCACGATACGATAGTATCATCCAATGGTGTCGTAAAAATGAAGCACATCATGATGGGTCTTGAGATCGGTGTGGGAGAAGAAATTATTCTCAAGTCAGGTGGAAAACATATAATGCTGATGGGTTTAACTGAAAAACTGAAAAATGGAAGTTTAGTAAAGTTGGTGTTAAAATTTAAAAACGCAGGAGATTTAGAGACCACTGTCGTCGTAGGAGATAATAACTAGTAAATTTTATTTGGGTAATCTAATCCCGACTTCAATAATTCTGCGTTAATGTCTCTAATTTTCCAAAAAACAAACTGAGGGCTTGACCCTAGCTATAGCATATCTCATATCCGTAATTAATGACAGACTTATCAAAAATCAGAAATTTTTCCATAGTTGCGCATATAGATCATGGAAAGTCTACACTAGCTGACAGACTTATTCAGGAGACTGGTACAGTCAGTCAAAGGGATATGAAAGAACAGCTCCTGGATACAATGGATATCGAACGAGAGCGTGGAATTACGATAAAAGCCAACACTGTTCGGTTAGATTATTTGGCTGATGACGGTCATAAATACATTCTAAATTTGATTGATACACCAGGTCATGTTGATTTTGCTTATGAAGTTAGTCGATCTATGAAGGCCGTTGAAGGATCATTGCTAGTTGTTGATAGCACGCAAGGAGTTGAGGCTCAGACATTAGCTAACGTTTATCAGGCGATAGATGCGGATCACGAAATAATACCGGTCTTAAATAAGATTGATCTGCCGGCAAGTGATTGTGATAGAGTCGCTGACCAAATTGAAGATGTAATCGGGATAGATGCCTCGGGTGCAATTTTTGTTTCGGCTAAGACTGGTCAAGGTATAAATGAAACTCTAGAGGCCATAGTTTCTTTATTGCCTCCGCCAGTAGGCGATAAAAGCGCTCCATTGAAAGCGATGTTGGTGGACTCCTGGTATGATGCCTATCTAGGTGTAATTGTATTGGTGCGGGTTATCGATGGAGCTTTAAAAAAAGGTGATAAAGTTAAAATGATGTCAAATAATTCGTTTCACAGCGTCGAACGGGTAGGTGTTTTTCGTCCTGATATGGAGACTATTGACGAGTTGGGCCCAGGAGAAATTGGTTTTATCACGGCATCCATAAAGCAAGTCAGAGATACTAGAGTCGGAGATACAATTACTCACGATCGAAATGGGGCTGTTAAAGCGTTAGATGGTTTTAAGCCGTCTCAACCAGTTGTATTTTGTGGTTTGTTTCCAATAGACTCTTCGCAATTTGAAGATTTAAGAGACTCAATAGACAAACTTTCACTGAATGATGCATCGTTTTCTCACGAGATGGAGACATCGGCTGCATTAGGATTTGGTTTTAGATGTGGATTTTTAGGTTTATTGCACCTCGAGGTTGTTCGCGATCGTATTGAAAGAGAATTTGATATTGAACTTATTACTACAGCGCCGTCTGTAATTTATCATATATTTATGCGGGATGGTGAATTTATAGAATTGCATAACCCAGCCGATATGCCCGACCTTACGCATGTCGATCATATGGAGGAGCCACGCATTAAAGCTACGATACTCGTACCAGATGATTATTTGGGGGATGTTTTGAAGTTATGCCAAGATCGAAGAGGTATCCAGTTAGAACTTACCTATGCAGGTTCACGGGCTATGGTCGTATATGATTTACCACTTAATGAAGTGGTTTTTGATTTTTATGATCGGTTAAAAAGTTTAACAAAAGGTTACGCCTCTTTCGATTATCAAATGCTGGAGTATAGAGAAGATAATCTAGTTAAAATGCAAATTTTAGTAAATGATGAACCTGTCGACGCGTTAAGTACAATGGTGCATCGGGATCGAGCCGAACAAAGGGGTCGATCTATGTGTGAAAAGCTTAAAGATCTAATACCTAGGCACATGTTTAAAATTCCAATTCAAGCTGCAATTGGTGGTCGTATTGTTGCTAGAGAAACATTGGCGGCGATGCGTAAGGATGTGACTGCGAAATGCTACGGTGGGGATGTAACTCGAAAGAAAAAGCTATTAGAGAAACAAAAAGCTGGTAAAAAGAAAATGAGACAATTCGGTAAAGTTAACATCCCACAAGAAGCTTTTATTTCAGCGCTTAAAATGGATGGGTGATTTAACAAAGTCCTATTTTACTGGGAATTAAGAAAATTTATAATTTTACTTTTAAATTCTGTGGGTTTTTCCGAATGCAACCAATGACCCGCACCTTTAACAGTTTCAAAATTACAATTAGAAAAAAATTTCTTTATAATTCTATCATGAGATTTACTAGTGTATTTTGAGCGTTCTCCTCTTATGAAAAGACTATCCCCATAAAACTTAGAACTAAATTCTGGGAATTTACTTATTTTGTCAGACTCTTTTTTAAGAACTGTTAAGTTGAACTCCCACTTTTTCTCTTTCATGTTAATCGATTGGGCTAAGAAGGCCCTAAGATCAGGGTCAATAGAGTTCATCTGTTCAATAGCGTCTTTGCGACTCGAGATATTATTTAGATCAAGAGATAATAAGGCCTCCATTATAGAAACTTGAGTATACTCATAATTAGTCGGAGATATATCAGCGATTACCAACCTATTTACTAAGTTTGGATTTGTTAATGATAAAGCCATCGCAGTTTTCCCGCCCATTGAATGCCCGAGGACATCTACTTTTTCATCTAATATCTCGCTGAGATCTTGAGCCATATCTTCATAGCTATGGGTGGATAGCCAAGGGCTTTTACCATGATTTCTTTGATCGAAGCAAATTACCTGTCTATCCTCAGATAATAATTTAGCCATAGAGGCCCAGTTTCTTGCAGACCCGAAGAGACCATGTAAAATTATCAACGATGGTTTTTCTGTTTTTTCACCAAAAAAAATAGTATTTAACAATTTTTTTCTTCCCAATAATTTACTTTCCAAGCTGTTGTATAATGTTTTTTTTGCATTGTGTAAAAATTTTTGCTCGATTTTTGAGTTAATAACAGGTTTTTTGTCGTAAATGATAAGGTATGTCGTCGTTCTTTTAGAAGAAGTTTTAATAGGTTTGGTAGCTGATAAAGTAACTTTGTATTTGAAAGGTTAAATGAATGCGTATTGGCTTTATAGGACTTGGGAATGTAGGTGGAAAACTAGCGAATAGTATTTTAAGAAATGGCTTTGAACTAATTGTAAGAGATCTAAATACTCAACTAGTTAACCAATTTATAGAAAAGGGTGCAAAAACCGCTAAAACAGCTGCTGAAGTGGCTTTAAATTCAGATGTTATAATAACTTGTTTGCCACACCCATCCATATCTTCCGAAGTAATGGAAACAGAGGGGGGTATTTTAAGTGGCTTGTCTGAAGGAAAGATTTGGTTAGAGATGTCAACCACCGATGAGGCAGAAGTTAAGAGGTTAGGCAAGAAAGTAATTGGCCTAGGCGCAGAAGCTGTAGACTGTCCAGTCTCTGGAGGATGTCACCGTGCAGCAACTGGAAATATATCAATTTTCGCTGGCTGTGAAAGGAGTACTTTTGATAAGGTTTTACCACTCCTTTCAACTATTGGACGACGTATTTTACATACTGGAAATTTGGGGTCTGCAAGCGTTCTAAAGGTTCTAACAAATTATCTTGCTACTGCTAACCTGTTGACGTGTGCAGAGGCTTTAACAGTTGCAAAAGGTGCGGGCATGGACTTGGGTACTGCATTTGAAGCAATAAGAATTTCTTCGGGTAATTCGTTTGTTCATGAGACAGAAAGCCAAGTTATTTTAAATGGCTCAAGAGATATATCATTCACGATGGGTTTGGTTCATAAAGATATATCACTGTTTCAAAAAATCGCGGAGGACTCGAACGTTCAGCTTGAAATAAACCCACTCATGATTTCGATTTTTAAAGACGGAATTTCTCGTTATGGCCCGAACGAGTTTTCACCAAATATTATTAAACGATTAGAGGAGAGCACTGGTTTAAATATTAGAGCTCCTGGATTTCCTGACGAGATGATTGATGATGAGCCAGAGGAAAGAGGGTATGAAGTTAAACCAAATTTAAGATAAGTTATAAGTATTCTTCCGTATTTAATATATTTAATATATATTTTTAATAAATAATGTAATTCAAGCTTGTAAAGACCATTTTTTCTTGGTTATCTGTTTGGGTGACTAGGAGATTTTATTAATGAAATATAATGCTTTAAGAATCATTAAAGAGGGTCTTACGGGAAATAAGAATTGGAAACCTGCTTGGCGAGAGCCCGAACCAAAGAGTGAATATGATGTAATAATCATAGGCGGTGGAGGCCATGGTCTTTCAACAGCCTATTACCTTGCTAAAAATCATGGCATTACAAATGTGGCAGTCCTAGAAAAAGGTTATATAGGCTCAGGTAATATTGGACGTAACACTACGATCGTACGAGCGAATTATATGATCCCTGGCAACTCAGAATTTTACAGTCATTCCCTTAAGTTATGGGAAAATATGGAGACTGATCTCAATTATAACGCTATGGTTTCACAAAGAGGTATAATTAATTTATTCCACTCTGATGGACAACGAGACGCTGCTGCCCGACGAGGTAATATGATGATAAATCAAGGAGATGATGCAATTCTTCTCGATAAAGATGGCGTTCGTGGCGAGTTACCATTTTTAGATTTTGATAATCATAGATTTCCCATTTATGGAGGCCTTTTCCATAAGCGAGGGGGTAATGCTAGGCATGATGCAGTTGCTTGGGGATATGCCCGAGCCGCCGACCAATTAGGTGTGGATTTAATACAACGATGCGAAGTTACAGGAATTGATGTCCAAAATGGAAAAGTCACGGGTGTTCAAACTAGTCAAGGATCAATAAGAGGGAGAAAGGTTGGAATTGTTGTTGCGGGTCGTTCGTCCGAAGTGGCAGCAATGGCAGGATTAGAAGTTCCGATCGAAAGTCATATTTTGCAAGCGTTTGTGTCTGAAGGTCTTAAACCAGCGATTAATCATGTTGTGACGTTTGGGATGGGTCATTTTTATATTTCTCAATCTGATAAGGGAGGTTTGGTGTTTGGTGGTGATCTAGATTTTCATGCGTCCTATGCTCAACGAGGAAATTTGCCAATGATGGAACACGTGATGGAGGCTGGAATGAGCTTAATGCCTGCCATAGGTAAAGCTAAGCTTCTTAGAAGTTGGGGTGGAATCATGGATATGACCCCTGATGGATCATTCATTATTGATAAAACAGAAGTCGAAAACCTGTATATGGATTGCGGTTGGTGTTATGGAGGCTTTAAAGCTGTTCCTGCATCTGGTTGGTGTATGGCTCACCTCATGGCCGAGGATAAACCGCATGAAGTGGCAAAACGACATACTTTTGACAGATTTCGAACTGGTATTGGTCTTCTTGACGAAGAATCTACTGGGTCTCAACATAACTTACATTAGGGAGTATTAGTAATGCGAATTAAATGTCCTGTGTGTGGTGAAAGAGATCGAAGAGAGTTCTATTATTTAGGTGCAGAAGATTATTTAGATAGGCCGAAGGAGGCTGATTTAGACTCGATGCATAAATACTTACACATAAGAGAGAATCCTTGTGGTAAAACAAGGGATTTATGGCAACATGAAGCCGGTTGTAGAGCTTGGCTTTTAATAGAAAGAGATACAGCAACTCATGAAATATTTAGTGTTGAGTTGGTGCACGGTAAAGAGAGATCGGTATCATGAGGCTTGGTGAGGGACGTTTAATAGATAAAAATATTCCATTGAAGTTTACTTTTGATGGAAAAGAAGTTTCAGGCTTTCAAGGTGATACACTGGCTTCAGCTCTAATTTCTAGTGAAATTAAATTGATTGGTCGTTCATTTAAGTATCATCGTCCGCGAGGTTTGATGACAGATGGGTCTCACGAGCCTAACGGAATGGTAGAAATTAGAAAAGGCGATCAGATAACCCCTAATGTTAGGCTTACAACTCAGGAGTTGGTAAATGGTCTTCAAGTACATTCGCAAAACCACTGGGGAACATTAAAGTGGGACGTTCTTGAACTTAATGATTTATTGTCACCATTTCTATCAGCAGGTTTTTATTACAAAACATTTATGTGGCCAAAAAAGTTTTGGGAAAATATTTATGAGCCTGCAATTCGTAGAGCTGCAGGACTGGGAAAACTCTCGATGGCTAGTAATACTGATTACTACGAAAAAGCATTTGCCTCCTGTGATGTGTTAGTTATCGGGTCGGGACCGGCGGGTATAATGGCTGCCATTACTGCCGCAAAAACTGGTGTACAAGTTATATTATGTGAAGAAGATTACGTTTTTGGTGGACGTTTGAACTCAGAGAATGTGGATATAGATGGTCAACCAGGGCATCTATGGGTAAAGCAAAAAATTAGAGAATTAAATGAAATGGATAATGTTCGCTGTATGTGTAGGACAACCGTAACGGGTGCATACGATGGAGGTACATATGCTGCAGTTGAGCGGGTTTCTAATCATATAGCAGAAAAGGAAGATTTTCTTCCTGTTGAAAATTTTTGGAGAATTATTGCTAAGGGTGTGGTGTATGCTGCCGGTGCTATTGAAAGGTCTATTGCATTTCAAAATAATGATCGACCAGGGATTTTTATGGCATCTGCTGTTAGGGGATATCTCAACCGTTATGGTGTAGCTTATGGTAAAAAGGCTGTTATCTTTGGAAATAACAATGATGCTTTCAAAACAGCATCAGATTTGCAGTCACATGGAATCGAAATCGCTGGGTATATCGATAGTAGACAAGATTCTGAGGTAGAGGGTGATTTCCCTATATATAAGGGTGCGCAAGTTACTAATGTAAGCGGGCGTATGGGAGTCAAACAATTAGAAGTTATGGATTCTAGTGGTTCAAAAAGAAAATTAAATACAGATTTGTTGGCAGTTTCGGGTGGTTGGAATCCGACCGTACACTTAACGTGTCATATGAATGGACGGCCAGAGTGGAACGATAAAATATCATCCTTTATTCCTGTTCCTGGAATGATACCTGGTTTAGAAGTTGCTGGAGCTGCGTTGGGCGTTTTCTCAACAAAAGGATGTTTAAAATCTGGAGTATTTAGAGCAAAAGAAGTTCTCAAGAATATTGGTATAAATTATAAGTCAACTGCGGTACCAGACTCTGAAAATGAACCAACATCGATAACTGCACTTTGGTCGGTGCCTTCGAAGGGTAGGGCGTGGGTAGACTTTCAAAATGATGTAACTGTCAAAGACATTAAGCTCTCTGCACAAGAAAATTTTAAGTCAGTTGAGCATATGAAGCGTTATACAACTCAGGGAATGGCGCCCGATCAAGGTAAGAACTCAAATGTAGTGGCGTTAGCTATATTAGCAGATGCTACGGGTAAGACTATAAGTCAAACTGGAACAACAACATTTCGACCTCCCTATACTCCGATATCGATTGCGGCGATGGGTGCATTCGCGCAAGGCGAAGGCTTTGCACCTCAAAGACTTACAACCACGCATCAGAAATCAATCGATCTAGGCGCGCCAATGATTGAGGCTGGTTTGTGGTATCGACCCTCCTATTTTCCTCAAGGGAACGAAAAAACTTGGCAAGAAAGTTGTGATAGAGAGGTTAAATATGTAAGAAAAAGTGTTGGCGTGGTGGATGTTTCAACCTTGGGAAAAATTGATGTACAAGGCACTGATTCCGCTGCATTTTTAGATTTCATATATATTAACAACTTTGCCAAATTGACTCCAGGAAAAGTTCGCTATGGATTGATGTTACGTGAAGATGGCCATGTAATGGATGATGGAACTGTCGCATGTCTAGAAAAAAACCACTATGTAATTACAACAACTACGGCTGCTGCCGGTCAAGTAATGACACATCTTGAATTTGTCAGCCAATGCTTAGTCCCAGATATGGATGTCACTTTGATGAGTGTTACAGAGCAATGGGCACAGTTCGCTGTAGCAGGTCCCAAATCTAATGAGCTAATTAATTTAATAGTAGAAGAAACAATTGATAATGATAGCTGTCCGTATATGGGCTATAAAGAAGTAAGTTTTGGGAGTATAAAAGGTAGACTATTCAGAATTTCATTTTCAGGTGAACACGCTTATGAAATAGCTATTCCCTCTCGTTACGGAGAGAGCCTTTTTGAGCTATTGAGAACGGAAGCAAAAAAAATGGGTGGTGGGTTATACGGAATGGAAGCACTAAATGTCTTGCGTATCGAAAAAGGTTTTATAACTCATGCAGAAATTCATGGGCGTACAACAGCTTTTGATTTAGGATTTCAAAAAATGATGTCTTCAAAAAAAGACTTTATCGGGAAAACGGCTGCTATGCGTCCTGGGTTAGTTGATAACCAAAGAGATTTGTTGATTGGTTTAAAGCCGATAAATGCAAATGATAAACTCTACTCAGGCTCATATTTGTTCGAATTAAAAGCTTCTCCAGTTAGGGCGGCACAGCAAGGGTATACGACCTCGGTTGGTTTTTCTTCTGAATTGAAGACTAATCTTGGTTTAGGATTTCTTAGAAATGGAAGAGCTAGGTTGGGTAAACAAATTAAGGTGGTAGATCACCTTAGAAAGGTAGAAACTATCTGTGAAATTTGTGATCCCGTCTTTTTGGATAGCAAGGGGGAAAGAGCCCGTGGTTGAACTTTATTCCAAATCACCATTAGCCAGCCTGTCGGAGATCGAAATTGGTGCACTAAAAGTAGAGGAAGTAAATTTAGAAAACATTATGAGTGTTCAGCCCTTTAAAGGAAAAGGTAAATTAGTTTCTAAGGCTTTAAATGACAGATTAGGTGTAGGGTTGCCAGAAGTTGGTAAAAGTATAAACCATAAAAATATTACGGTTATGTGGATAGGTATGAACCAATTTTTGTTGATTGGAAAAAAAATAGAAATAAAAGGGGCAGCCTTGACAGATCAGTCAGATGCTTGGGCTGTATTATCGTTGACTGGTCACAAAACATCCGATGTAATGGATAGGTTGTGTCCAGTTGATACAAGAGCTTTGCAAACAGGCGATATCGTTAGGTCTATGATTGGGCATATGTCAGCAATTATTGAAAAGACAGACTCCGGATGCAAACTAATGGTTTTTAGAGCCTTTGCTAGGACGCTGCTCCATGAAGTATGTAATTCTATGAAATCTGTTATTGCACAAGAAAAACTTAAAGATACCTGTTAACTTTCCTGTATACATTTTTTCTGTTACACTTCGTTAACACAAGTAATCTTTTTAAAGCATAAACCTATTACCATGAATTTTTCGACGGCATTTCTTGATGAGCTTAGGTCTAGAACCTCTATTGTACGAGTAGCTAGTAGGAAAGTCGCGTGGGATTTAAAAAAATCTAATCAAGGAAAAGGTGATATGTGGGCGCCATGCCCATTTCATCAAGAGAAGACGGCTAGTTTTCATGCAGATGACCAGAAAGGTTATTATTATTGTTTTGGGTGTCATGCAAAGGGAGACTCGATTGGATTCCTGAAAGAGACAGAAAATCTGAGTTTTGTTGAGGCTATAGAAATTCTAGCGCAAGAAGCTGGTATGGAGTTACCCAAGCCAGATCCACAATACCAAAAGAAGAATGATAAAAGGTTAGAACTAATCAAAGTTATGGAGTTAGCTACCGAGATTTATAAAAAACAACTAATCTCAGACAAAGGAGCTAATGCCAGGAAGTATTTAAGTTCTAGGGGAACTTCAGATAAGTCTTGTTCTAAATTTGAAATAGGTTTTACTTCGGAAAGCTCTCAGAGTTTATTTAAAACATTAAGGGAGGCCGGAATAAGTGAAAATCTGATAATCGAAGCGGGTCTATCGGTTAAACCTGATAAAGGAGGAGAACCATTTGATCGCTTTAGGGATAGGATAATATTTCCAATAAGGGATATAAGAGGTCGATGTATTGCGTTCGGTGGACGCGCTATGAATAAGAATGCAAAAGCAAAATATTTGAACTCTCCGGAAACAGAGCTTTTTAACAAAAGTAAGACCTTATATAATCTAAAGGCTGCTAGACAGGCAATGAACCAAAATACACATTTATTAGTAGTGGAAGGTTACATGGATGTGATTGCATTAGATTCATACGGAATTTCTACTGCTGTTGCCCCGTTGGGTACGGCTATAACAGATGCGCAACTTACTTTATTGTGGCAAATTTCCCCAGAACCTATTGTAGCTTTGGATGGTGACTCAGCTGGGAATAGAGCGGCGAACCGATTAATTGACCTAGCCTTACCAAATATGGCGGCAAATAAATCACTGCGTTTTTGTTTGTTACCAGAGGGTCAAGATCCAGACGATGTATTGCGGACATCTGGTGTGGCAAAAATGACTGAATTAATCGAAAATTCAATACCATTAATTAATGTACTTTGGAAACGCGAAACGGAAGGTAAAGTTTTTGATAGTCCAGAAAGGCGAGTAGCACTTGATAAATCTCTCCGAGATATAATCGGATTAATTAAAGATAGGGATCTGCGTAAGCACTATGGAAGAGAATTTGCTTCCCTAAGGTCAAAATTATTCTATGAGACTAACAGCAAAGGGCCAGTTAATTTTACAAAAAAAAGTTACTCTCAAAATAATAATGTAGGATTATCTTTCGTTAATACGAAGAGGTCAATGATAGTTTCATCTGATGATATGGAAGTCAGATTACGCGAGTCATTGCTACTAGCAGTTATGATCCGGCACACTCGCTTCATATCTGAATTCCTGGATGAATTAGAGACATTAGAATTTAATATCTTAGATAATCAAAAAGTTTTAATGGCTATATTGACTAGTTTTCCAATATCTGAAGATGAAGACTTTGAATTAATGTTGACTGAACAGTTAGGTACAAAGATAATCTCAAATATATTCAATTTGAAATATTTAAAAATAGCTCCTGCATTGCAATCCAATTCTTCAGATCAGAAAATCCGTCAAACAATTATTTCAGAGCTGACTAAAATAAAAGCTCGTCAAGGAGTGGAAAGAGAAGTTCAAGAAGCTTTGGAGGATCTACAAGGTGACCCTGATGAAGGTCTAACTTGGAGGGTTTCTAAAGCTGCCGAAGCCAATAACGCTGCCAACAGAATACAACAAGATGAAGCCAGTGATGAATTAGAACATCAAAAAAATCTTTCCAATAACCTTCAATCTCTTATTGATAATCAGGTGTGGAAAAAGAAAAAGTCTAATTAGGCGTGCGAATCATATTAATTCGGCATAGAGAGTAGAAAACGAATCGTTTTGGAGAATCATAATATGGCGGCTAAAGATACCGAAGATCGCAAACAAGAGCGGGAAGACGAAGCAAATGGCTTAGATATGAGTCAGGCAGCTGTCAAGAAAATGATTACCGATGCTCGAGCAAGAGGGTACATTACCTACGATCAATTGAATCAAGTTTTGCCGCCAGAGCAAATTGCGTCAGAACAAATTGAAGATGTCATGTCCATGCTGTCTGAAATGGGAATAAATATAGTGGAGGATGAAGAGGCAGAGGATGATGTTCCTGGCACCACGGAACTAGTGGAGGCTAATCAATCTAAAGAAGTAGCTATAGCTACGTCATCCTCTGAAGCTTTAGATCGCACTGATGACCCTGTACGAATGTATCTTAGAGAAATGGGAACCGTCGAGCTCTTGAGTCGAGAAGGTGAGATTGCAATAGCTAAAAGAATTGAAGCTGGTCGAAGTACAATGATATCGGGACTGTGCGAAAGCCCTTTAACTTTCCAAGCAATAACGATTTGGACTGATGAATTGTTAAATGAGGATATACTGTTACGAGATGTAATAGATTTAGAAGCAACATTTGGGACTAGTCTAGATGGAGAAGAGGGGGCAGCTGATTTATTAAATGTTGAAACTGTCGATGTATCCTCAGTTGAGAAGTCATCAAAACCTGAGGAAAAAGAGCTTGATGCTGATGGGAATATAATTGCTACTGATGATGAAGATGACGAAGATGAACAAGCAAACATGAGTCTTGCCGCAATGGAAGACGCTTTAAAACCCAGAGTTTTAGAAACACTAGATGTTATAGCAAAAAATTATAATAACCTTTCAGGAATGCAAGATCAGAGACTATCTGCAACTCTTAATGAAGAGAAAAAGTTTTCAAAAAAAGAAGAAACAGCATATCAAGATTTAAGAGCGGAAATAGTAGAGTTAGTGAATTCGCTTCATCTTCATAACAATAGAATTGAGGCACTTGTAGACCAGATGTATGGTATAAATAGAAAAATAATGTCCATAGATAGTAATATGGTGAAATTGGCAGATCAAGCCAGAATTAATCGGCGAGAATTTATAGATGAATATCGTGGATACGAGTTAGATCCAGGTTGGGTAGAACGGATATCAAGTAAAACAGGGAGAGGTTGGACTGCACTAATAGAGAAAAACCTTAAAAAAGTTGAAGATTTACGAGTAGAGATGGCTCAAGTTGGTCAATATGTTGGTGTAGACATTACGGAATTTAGAAGAATTGTTCAACAAGTCCAGAAAGGTGAAAAAGAGGCTAGGCAGGCAAAAAAAGAAATGGTTGAGGCTAATCTTAGGCTAGTAATTTCGATAGCAAAAAAATACACAAATAGAGGGCTACAGTTTCTAGATCTCATTCAAGAGGGCAACATTGGTTTGATGAAGGCAGTTGATAAATTTGAATATAGGAGGGGTTATAAATTTTCAACTTATGCGACCTGGTGGATTAGGCAAGCCATTACAAGGTCTATCGCGGATCAAGCCAGAACTATTAGAATACCTGTCCATATGATCGAAACGATTAACAAATTAGTTCGTACTGGTCGGCAGATGCTTCATGAGATTGGTCGAGAACCAACCCCTGAGGAGCTAGCAGATAAGTTACAAATGCCCCTAGATAAAGTCAGAAAAGTGATGAAAATAGCCAAAGAACCTATTTCTCTGGAAACTCCAATCGGAGATGAAGAAGATAGCCAGCTTGGGGATTTTATAGAGGATAAAAACGCGGTTCTTCCACTAGACTCGGCGATACAAGAAAATTTAAAGGAAACTACAACCCGGGTATTGTCCTCTCTTACACCGCGTGAAGAAAGAGTGCTTAGAATGCGTTTTGGTATTGGAATGAATACAGACCACACACTGGAGGAGGTAGGGCAGCAATTTAGCGTTACTAGAGAGAGGATACGTCAGATTGAGGCTAAGGCATTGAGGAAGTTAAAGCATCCTAGCAGGTCTAGAAAGATTCGAAGTTTTCTTGAGCAGTAAAAGCTAAAACTTATATATGTAATAGTTCGGTTGATTTATTCTATTTGATCGGGATAAGGTGGACTGAGTATCTCGGTTGAATTGAATAAGGGAGTTTAATTATGCGTTGTCCGTTTTGTGGGAATGTAGACACTCAAGTTAAGGACTCGCGTCCGGCGGAAGATCATGTAGCCATTCGAAGACGTAGATTCTGTCCTGCTTGTGGAGGTAGATTCACAACTTATGAGCGAGTGCAGCTGAGAGATTTAGTTGTCGTGAAATCAAACGGGAAAAGAGAGGACTTTGATAGAGATAAGTTAGAAAGGTCGATAAGAATTTCTCTTCAAAAGCGGCCTATCGAACACGAACGTATGGACCAAATGATTTCGGGGATTGTACGCCGTTTGGAAAGCTTGGGTGAAACAGATATTCCATCGGCGACTATAGGGGAGATTGTGATGGAGTCCCTTGCTCGGATAGATACAGTGGCCTATGTAAGATTCGCATCGGTTTATAAGAATTTTCAGGCAGCTGATGACTTCGAAGATTTTGTTTCAGAACTACGCCCTCCTTTACAGACAGAAGACTAAAAATGGAATTAGAGGCCGACAGGCGTTGGATGTCTTTGGCAATTTCTTTAGCCTCTCGAGGATTAGGAAAAACTTGGCCAAACCCTTCTGTGGGTTGTGTGATTGTGAGTGATAATAAAGTCGTTGGTCGTGGAGTGACAGCACCCGGAGGGCGACCTCATGCAGAAAAAGTAGCTTTGGATCAAGCAGGATTTCAGGCAAAAGGTGCTACGGTTTATGTGACCCTAGAGCCCTGCTCTCATCAAGGGGAAACGGGTCCATGTGTCCTGGAATTAATAAAAGCGAAAGTCTCTGAAGTGGTAATAGCTTTGAAAGACCCTGATCCAAGAGTATCTGGTAGTGGAATCGAAACGCTAAGAGAAAAGGGAGTAAAAGTTAGAATTGGTTTGTTACGTGAGGAGGCTTTCCGGCTTAATCAAGGCTTCTTTAGTAAAATATTGATCAAAAGACCTTTGATGACTCTAAAGCTCGCTTCCACTTTTGATGGACGGATAGCAACTGAATCTGGTGAAAGTGAATGGATAACTGGGGAAAAGTCCCGTCAACGAGTTCATTCTGTTCGTGCTCAATATGATGCGATTTTGGTGGGTAGTGGAACGATTAGAAAGGATAACCCTCGGCTCACTGTTCGGGGTTTTGGTATCAGTCATAAACCAATACGAATTTTTATCAGTACAGGTATAGATATTCCATTGCAAAGCTTTATTGCCAATTCGCCGGAGGATGGCCCGGTATGGATTATCCATGGACCTAAACTATCTAAAGAAAAATTAAATCAATGGAGTTCTCGAAACATTAAATTAATAGAAGTACCACTAGTTGATAATAACTTTTTAGATTTAAAAACTATGATGAGAATATTGGGAAAATTGGGTCTTACTCGAATACTTTGTGAAGGGGGAGGAAAAGTCGCGGCCACTCTAATTAAAC
>JBMYRX010000042.1:0-17058 GCA_049602715.1 Paracoccaceae bacterium
AACTTCACCTTGAGCTATTTTTTCAATTCTTGATGAATTGATCCCATCGGGTTTTACCAATGCTAAAACTTTTTTTTCTTTATTTAAATACTTTGTAAAAGCATATTGGGACAACAGCCAACCTAGACAATGCTCGGCCAACTCTAAGTCACTATGTTCTGATTCAATTTTATATTTAATGTGTGGCAGTTTATTTGTAGAACCACCCAAAATAAATCTTTCTCTATTACGAGCAGCCGTATCGCCTAGTCCAATTAGAACCCGTTCTAAATTTCCCAAACTATCTGGAATTAAACAAACTTCTTGAGAACTTGCGGTAAACTCATTCGATCTAACCCATTTTTTTACAGACTCATTCTGTAGCTCTAACCAGTCATTTAATTTTTCAGCTTTAATTAGATAAATAGGGCAAGCACCATTACTATTTGAAGCAAATTTAAATTTTTGAAAATTCATTATAGTATTATCTCCTGATAACCCTTAGGAACTGCTGTAAGAAACTAGACCACCTCTCGTTAAGAACTTCACGATCCTGGTATTGATTAAAACAACAATACTCAACTAATATAAACAATAGTAAAGAGGGAGAGCAATATAAATGACTACAAAACCGTTACCAAGCTACCTTGTAGAGCGTTATTATGGTTGGAAAGCTAACGGTTACTCTGAAAACAAGGCTTGGTATAAAAAATTAGCAGCTGAAGGACAGCACCCTCGAGCAATGGTAATTTCTTGCTGTGATAGCAGGGTGCATGTAACCTCTATATTTGGAGCCGAACAGGGAGAATTTTTTATACACAGGAATATAGCTAACCTTGTACCACCATATTCTCCAAACCAGGACTATCATGGAACATCTGCCGCTATAGAGTATGCGGTAACTGCTCTTAATATATCTAATATTATAGTTCTAGGACACTCAAACTGTGGGGGAGTGAGTGGCTGCCATGATATGTGCTCAGGCAAAGCCCCAGAATTGGAAAAAGAAACGAGCTTTATTGGAAGATGGATGGATATTTTACGACCAGGTTTTGAAAATGTAAAACATATTTTAGATGAAAACGATAGGAAACAGGCCTTAGAAAAACAAGCTGTTCTTATATCTTTAGAAAATTTAAAAACATTTCCTTTCATCAAAGTTGCGATGGCAAAAGAACTCCTAACCCTACATGGGCTGTGGACGGATATTGGAAAAGGTGATCTAGAACATTACATTGAGGGCGAAGGGTTTATACCTATTTAGCTGCTAAAACCTTGGAAACGTAAGTCTCGGCTATTTGAACAGCATTTAACGCTGCTCCTTTTCTGAGGTTATCAGAAACAATCCATAAATTTAAACCATTTTTAATTGTTTTGTCTTGCCTTATACGGCTAACAAATGTGGCATAATCACCGACACACTCAATAGGAGTGACATAGCCTCCGGGTTCACGTTTGTCGATAACCATTACCCCAGGCGCACTTCTGAGGAGTTCTCGTGCTTTTTCTTCGCTCAAAAATTCTTCGAATTCTATATTTACCGCTTCCGAATGCCCAACAAAAACTGGGACCCGGACACAAGTTGCGGTTAGAGATATTTTCTGATCGAGTATTTTTTTTGTTTCAGCGACCATTTTCCATTCTTCTTTAGTAGAACCATCCTCTAAAAATACATCAATATGGGGGATAACGTTAAATGCAATTTTCTTGGGGTAGATATTTGGTGAAACCTCTTGCCCAGGTACATAAACACCTTTTGTTTGATCCCATAATTCGTCTATTCCCTCTTTACCAGAACCAGAAACTGACTGATAAGTACTGACAACTATACGTTTAATCGTTGCTACATCGTGGAGCGGCTTTAAGGCTACTAACAGCTGTGAAGTAGAACAATTCGGATTAGATATGATATTTCTGTTTTTAAACCCAAAAATAGCATTTGGATTTACCTCCGGCACTATCAACGGAATCTCAGTATCGTATCTATAAAGTGATGAATTATCTATCACTAGGCATCCTGCCTCAGCTGCTCGAGGTGCTTGTATCTTTGTCGCTTCGGATCCAATTGCAAAAAGAGCCATATCAAAAGATGCAAAATTGAAGGTTTCAAGATCTTTTATTTTTAACGTTTTTTCACCAAAACTCACTTCAGTACCAACTGATCTGCGACTTGCTAAGGCTTCAATTTGTCCAATTGGGAAATCGCGTTCTGCCAATATATTTAACATCTCACGACCCACACTACCCGTGGCGCCAACTACAGCAATTCTATAAGTCATTTTTAGATCCTAATAATTACATAGCAACAGCCTAATAGCTCTTTGTACCTCTAAGGGAAAGCAATAATCTAGTTTATCTTGCTGTTTAGTGGTAATCCGCGGTAAAGGGATACAAAAAAAAGGATAAAACGGAAAATTGGCCACTAAACCATCATATAACTCATTTACTTTATTTAAAAGGCTTTGGACTGGATATCTAAGAAATCATATAGGTTTGCTGGCCATAGCAATGCTGTTTATGATTATAGAAGGCAGTACCCTCGGTGGTTTGAGCTACATGCTTCAACCGATGTTTGATCTAGTTATGGTAAAGGGACAAGTAGGAGCAATTTGGTTTGTTGCAACAGCTATATTGATGTTATTTGTAATACGCGGTGTAACAGGTATAATTCATAGGACCTTGCTTACTAAGGTCTCTTATGAAGCTTCAACGCAAATACAAGTAGACTTGCTCCAACACACTTTAAACCTAGATAATAGTTTTCATTCAAAAACATCCCCAGGAACCCTTATAGAACGCGTTCAAGGCGATGTTATATCTATTCAGCATCTTTGGAACACTATTCTAGTTAATGCAGGCAGAGACACTATCGCACTTTTATCCTTAATCGGTGTAGCTATTTCCATAGACTGGGTGTGGACCTTAGTCACAATTATGGGTGCCCCTATTTTACTACTCCCCAGCCTCGCTGTTCAACGGTATGTAAGACGTAAAAGTGGGTATCTAAGAGAAATTGCCTCCGATAGAACTCTCCGTCTTGATGAAATTTTTCATGGTATAATACCGGTTAAATTAAATCGTATGGAGTCATATCAGCTATCTCGCTTTTCTAACCTGTCGAAAGACTGGGTTAAATCAACAATTAAGACAGTTGCAGGTCAAGCCTCGATACCCGCATTAGTCGATCTTGCTGTAGGTTTTGGTTTTTTCTGCGTGCTTCTTTATGGTGGACCTCAAATAATATCAGGGGAAAAATCAGTTGGCCAATTTATGAGCTTTTTTACAGCTATGGCCTTAGCCTTTCAACCAATGAGACGTTTGGGCAATGTTGCAAGCAACTGGGAAATAATGGCGGCTAGCCTTAATAGAATTTTTAATTTATTCGACACTAAACCTGAAATAAAAGATACCGAAGAAATAAAATTTAAAGCTCCAAAAACTTTTGATATTTGTTTTGACGAAGTTTCTTTGAAATATGATTCCCTACCTGTACTAAATAAACTAAGTTTTAGCGCCCAGCATGGTAAAACGACTGCTTTTGTCGGGGAATCAGGTGCTGGTAAAAGCACAGTTTTTAATGCTCTTACTCGATTAGTAGATCCAGAGTCAGGAAATATAAAAATTGGCGGAACAAATACTCAACATACTTCTCTTAAGGATCTACGTGGTCTATTTTCTGTAGTTTCCCAAGACGCTTTATTGTTTGACGAAACATTAATCGAAAATATTTTGTTAGGAAACAAAAATATCTCTAAGGATAGACTTCACCAGGTACTAGACGACGCAAACGTTACAAAATTTCTTTCATCATTACCCAATGGTCTAAATACTCGTGTTGGGCCAAGAGGTTCAAATTTATCTGGTGGGCAACGACAAAGAATAGCTATCGCACGAGCATTACTTAGGGACACACCTATTCTATTGCTTGATGAAGCAACTAGTGCATTGGATGCAGAATCTGAAAAATTTGTGCAAGAGGCCTTAGAAAAACTATCAAAAGGAAGGACCACCCTAGTAATAGCACACAGGCTTTCAACTATTCATGATGCTGATCAAATAATAGTACTATCAAAGGGGAAAATTGCTGAAACTGGTACTCACGAAACCCTTATTAGCCAAAAAGGTGTTTATTCAAATCTTTACAAATTACAATCTATACCAAACAAAGATATTCAAGAGAGTGAACCCCAATCCAAATTTGAAAACATCTTTAAAAATCCGTTAGCTAGCAATCCCAGAAACACAGCGCCAATTAACAACAAAAATTCTAACTCATCTGAATACGAAAAAAGTTTGAATTTTGCACAACGAGGACTAATGTTCATAGCCAAAAAATTAACATTCAAATAAAGCTAATGTTTTAACCTGTCAAAACGCATGGTATTGATTATTAGGGCTGAATCTTAGTAAAAATCTGTATATATAATCATAACAAACAATTTCACTAGCGATGGAAACAAACTTTGGCACCAAGAAAAAAAACTAAAATAGAAAAGTTTTTCTCATTAAACCAACATCGACGGCGCTTTGGTGCACCAAACCCAGAAGATGAAACCAAGGATATTACCAACTTGAAAAACACTATCATTCCAGGACAGGAAAAGGTTTACACCCACGGTTCCTCAAAAAATCTAAAGGAACACTTAAAAAGTTTACGAGATGAATTTATTGGAGATCCTGAACTTTGCTACGTCGTTGCGAAGAAAATTGTTTTAATACGACGTGAATCAAAGGTATCTGAAAACTTTCAAAGTTTAGAAACACTTTTAAAAAAAGAAAATGACTTTCTATTTAAGAAACTGAATCTTAGGTGGTTAATTTCAATTGCTGATACCATCTCAGAGCACTCTCAATCGCGTGAAGAACGAGCTCTAGCTCTATGTGCAACAATGCTCGGGAATACTATAAAAATATATGAAACAGAACGTTTTTTAGAAGAAAATGAAACCTCAAAAGATAGTCCTGATCGCTTAAAACTACTCCAGTCTACACGAGTTCCATTAATTGACGGTATGTCGGGATTTTGTATAGGTACTGATGACACTCTTCGAAATATGTTTTTTAGGATGAATACATTATGCGGAGAAACTTATGTAGGGAAACTTGTTCAAGAGGTATTTAGAAGACTACAGACTGAAAATACCGGCTATAGTAGACTAAAAAATAAACACACCCGGCCAAGAACTAGTTGGTGGTGAAATGGATTTCAAATCATACATTATCAATTTACCGAAGGAAAAATCACGTCGGGATTTTATGAAAAACCAAATGAAAGATCTTAATTTAAGTCATATTTTTATTCCTGCGGTAACCGTTTCAGATATTAGTCAAAATGATTATATTAGAGATGGTATGGGTTGGGAGAGACCTTTAAGAAAAACTGAATTAGCATGCTTTCTTAGCCACAAAAAAGCTTGGGAAGCCGCAGCTCTTTCAAATACTCATTCATTGATATTAGAAGATGATGCACTACTATCACCTTCTTGCAAGGAAATTATAACAGATGTTACTAATTTTATTGATTTTGATTTTATATGTTTGGAAACTAGATTTCGACGTAAAAAACTTATTGGGCCCATTCAAAATTCTGAAAAAGGATCTTTTGCCCGACTTTACCAGGATAGAGCGGGGGCTGCCGCATATATTTTGAGTCCAAAAGGCGCACAGAAGCTATGTAACCGATCAAATCATATTAAGCCTGGTTTAGCTGACGCATATATTTCTAGCGCTTATGAATTAAATGCTTACCAAGTTATTCCAGCCTTGGCTATTCAGTTAGATCAATGCGAAATTCATAATTTAGTACCTCCAATTCAAACACGAACATCTATAAACGAAGAAAGGCCTAAATTTAATTTATCAATTTCAACTAAATATGGTTTTATTTATAGAAGGGCCTTATCTCAGGTTCGCTTAGGCTCAAGGATTTTATCTAAAAGGCTAAAAGCTTCTTTCAAAGAAATACCTCTCGCACCCAGTTTTGGCGAATAACTTTTTATTTTGTTCTTTACTTACTTTATAATTTAGAACCATAGGCTTTCATACACTCGATTAATAAGTTTTACTTCCCTATCTATACTATAATTACACTCAACAAAGTTTCTTCCATTGGCTCCAATCTGTAATCGATAATTTCTATCTTCTATAAACTTTTCAACTTCCTTGACTGCTAGCTTTACATTGTTGATTGGTACTATTTTCCCACATCGCCCTTCATTCGAAAATTCCTCAAAGTAACCTGTATTACTGGCAACAAAAGGCACACCAGAAGCAAGGCCCTCCAAAGGAGTCATCCCAAAACCTTCATAACGTGGCAAAGATACCAAAAGAGATAACGATCTTACTAAGCTAGGTAATTTTTCTGGGATAATTTCACCAGTAAATATAATTCTATCTTCCAGTCCGGCTTTGCTAACTTTACTCCTTAAACCATCTAAAAAGTATCTATCTTCTGTTGTAGCTTTTCCGATTACTAACGCTGTTAAATCTTTTTTAGTCGGCAATATCTCTATCATAGTATCAACAAATAAATCCGTACCTTTCTCTTTTCTAATACGTCCTATTGTAGCCACACCCATAGAACCCGGAAAGCCTGTATCTTTCCAATTTTTCTCAACGTTTATTGAGGGTTTGAAATTATTCGTATTTACACCATGTGGTATAATTGCTCCCACATTTGGAACAAAGCTGGCTGCAAGATCCGTAGTGGCAATTACTATATCCATTTTTGAAATCAGCCACCTTGGGAAAGGTGAGTGCCGGCGTTGCGCCGCAGACGTAAAAACTATTTTAATAGGAAGGCCTAAAATGTCTCGAGCTAAAATTGCAGCTCTCATTTCATTATTACGTCTTACATGCCATATTGAGAACGGTTTAGTACGGGGTTTCTTTTTTGCTAAAGAGTACGCTTTTAAACTATTTATAGGTTTAGGTCCTCCCGGTAGACTACAGCCTACCAGTTTTAAACTATATATTTTCTCTTGCTCTAATAAAACGTTCGCTGCTGTTGAAGAGACTCCAGTAAAGTTCTTATTGAAATTGGTTAGAAAGAGTTCGGGGTTATTATCCATAGCTACACACTAATAGTTTGTTTACCTGCACGCAATTAAACCAATTAGCCTTCAATACACTAAATACAAAATATCGATCCAAAAACTAACAAACTTTGTGCATACTATAATCACGAGTTAATTTATATATTGAAGAATTAACAACACCAGTAAAAGAACTATTCTTAGGGCATAGACCCATAGCACTTTTTATACCCAAAGTAGATGCTACTGACACATATGCATTATTTCTATTTAAACTTTTATAAAGAGTGAAAGAATCATTTTTAAACTCCTTTGTACTACTTACTAATACAAAGTACTCAGAATCTGATGATTGTATCATCTCATTAGAAACAAGCTTCACATTATCTAATTTGTTTGTAAGATCTAAACCAATCCTGATTCTGTAATCCTGAAAATACTCTTTTTTCCCCTTATTTTGAGCTAGCAAGTGGTGCTTATTCTGTTTCCAAGCTGAAATGGCCTCCTCACTATCCCATATTTGCAACGATAGCAGCGCTTCGCTATCATTTAAATTTGAAAACCGGTCAATCCATCTCAAACCAGGATAGGTCGCTAAAATTGGATTAAGTTTATCTACCTCTTGAAAATAGTGTTTGAAGTGACCCTCTTTTGGTTTCACATCAAAGAGTAGACTGTACATTATAGACTATCACTCAATGCCTCAAGAATAGAGTCTCCCATATCTGATGTTGTCACAGGTTTCATATCCTGGGCTTGCATTAAATCAGATGTCCTAATTCCTTTGGCCAACACAGAGTCTATTGCCTGTTCTAGACGTTGGGCTTCGTCTATTTGGTTAAACGAATATCTTAATGCCATTGCAAAACTAAGAATACATGCGATGGGATTAGCTTTACCTTGACCCGCGATATCTGGGGCTGAACCATGCACTGGCTCATACATTGCTTTTGGTCTGCCGTTATTATCAGGTAAACCCAATGAAGCTGATGGTAACATGCCAAGTGAACCCGTTAACATTGCAGCTACATCGCTAAGCATATCACCAAATAAATTATCTGTTACAATAACGTCAAACTGTTTGGGTGCTCTAACTAATTGCATTCCACCTGCATCTGCATACATATGGGTCAGCTCAACGTCTGAATATTCATTATCATGTACCCACTGAACTTCTTCGCGCCAAAGAATACCGGACTCCATCACGTTTGCTTTTTCCATAGAGCAGACTCTGTTATCTCTTTTTCGAGCAAGTTCAAATGCAGAACGCGCTACACGTCTTATCTCATTTGTTGTGTATCTTTGTGTATTTATTCCTACTCGACCACCTTCATTGTCATCTTGTATACCTCTGGGTTCACCAAAATAGATACCACTAGTAAGTTCTCGGACTATCATGATATCCAAACCGGAAACTAATTCTTTTTTTAGAGAAGAAAAATCAGCTAGAGCATCAAAACATTGAGCAGGTCTTAAATTTGAAAATAGATCTAACTCCTTCCTTAACCTCAGAAGTCCTCTTTCAGGTTTTAAATTAAAATCTAAATTATCGTATTGAGGTCCTCCGACTGCACCAAGCAAAACAGCATCAGCTTTCAAAGCTTTTCCAACCGTCTCTTCGGTAATTGGAACACCAGATTTATCGTAGGCCACGCCACCTACTAAGTCTGTGGATATATCAAATGATAGGTTTCTATTATCTTTAAACCAATCAATAACTCTAATAACTTGATCCATTACCTCTGGGCCGATCCCATCACCCGGTAATATAAGTATTGACGATTTAACCATATACGTTCTCCACTCTTAACTTTTATAAAAATATTTTAAATCAAAATATCTTATTGTAAACTTCTTACAATTCTAAACCCACGGTCTAGCAAGCGAAGCCCGCTCTTCAAATTTTTCTATTGAAGTCACTTTTTCTAATGTTAAATCAATATCGTCTAACCCGTTTTTAAGACAATGTTTTCTGAATGGGTCTATTTTAAAATTAAATACTTCTCCTTCGGATGATGTCACTGTTTGACTTTCCAAATCAACACTTATCCTTGCATTAGACCCTTTTTCTGCATCTTTCATAAGAGCTTCAACTTCTTCAGAAGGAAGCACTATCGGTAAGATACCATTCTTAAAACAATTATTATAAAATATATCCGCAAAACTGGGTGCAATGACACATTTTATACCGAAATCACTTATAGCCCATGGTGCGTGCTCTCTTGAAGAACCACAACCAAAATTTTCTCCTGCTACAATTAACTCTGCACTTCGATAGGCTTTTTGATTAAGAATAAAATCTGGATTTTCACTCCCATCGTCTAAATATCTCATTTCGCTAAAAAGATTTACCCCTAAGCCAGTCCGTTTAATTGTCTTTAAAAACTGTTTGGGAATAATCATATCTGTATCAATATTAATTAATGGTAGCGGAGCAGCTACTCCGGTTAGTGAGTTAAATTTATCCATAATTCTGACCTCCAAAAAACTCGTGTTTTTATAATCCAGGATTTTATTTTATTTGGCGGACATCGGTTAAACGCCCTGTCAACGACGCGGCAGCTGCCATAGCTGGTGACATAAGATGTGTCCGGCCTCCTCGACCCTGTCTTCCCTCAAAGTTCCTATTTGACGTCGCCGCGCATCTCTCTTCAGGACTTAATTGATCTGGATTCATTGCCAAACACATTGAACAGCCTGCCAATCTCCATTCAAACCCTGCCTCTTTAAAAATGTCTGCTAAACCCTCTTCTTCAGCTTGAGCTCGAACTAAACCAGATCCAGGCACAATCATACACCGTAATCCATCTTTGACCTTTTTACCTTTTAATACTTCAGCTGCTGCCCTAAGGTCCTCTATACGACCGTTTGTACAGGAACCTATAAAAACCGTATCTATCTCAACTTCGGACAACGGTGTTCCTGGGACTAGACCCATATAATCTAGAGATCGTTTAACAGCCTCTATTTTACCACCATCAAAGTCTTCTGGTTTTGGAACCTTTGCACTTATGGGAAGCACGTCCTCAGGCGAAGTACCCCATGTAACAACTGGTGCGATATCTTCTCCTCTAATAACGAGAGTTTTGTCAAAAACTGCATCAGTATCAGAAAATAATGTTCTCCAATATAATTCAGCAGTATCCCAAGCTGAACCTTCTGGAGCATTAGGCCTGCCCTTACAATATTCAAAAGTCTTTTCATCCGGCGCTATCAATCCAGCCCGAGCACCCCCTTCAATGGCCATATTACATACCGTCATACGTCCTTCCATCGAAAGTGATCTGATGGCTTCACCACAGTACTCTATCACATACCCTGTACCTCCGGCTGTTCCTGTTTCTCCAATAACCGATAACGTAATATCTTTAGCTGTAACACCGGGACTTAATTTACCAGTTACTTCTACTTTCATATTCTTTGATTTCTTTTGAATAAGTGTCTGAGTTGCTAACACATGTTCTACTTCTGAAGTCCCAATCCCATGTGCTAACGCGCCGAAAGCTCCATGAGTTGCTGTGTGGCTGTCACCGCAAACTACCGTCATTCCGGGAAGAGTCCAACCTTGTTCAGGACCTACGATATGGACAATACCCTGCCTTATATCATCAACAGGATAATAATGAATGCCAAAATCTGCTGCATTCTTGTCAAGAGTTTCTACTTGGATTCTGCTTTCTGCATTGTCGATACCCTTTTCCCTATCAAGAGTAGTTGGCACATTATGATCAGGGACAGCTATTGTTTTCCCAGGAGCATGGACACTTCGGCCAGAAATTCTAAGCCCTTCAAAGGCCTGCGGACTTGTAACTTCGTGGACTAGGTGCCTATCAATGTACAAAAGGCAAGTTCCATCTTCTGCCTCATGTGCAACATGATCATCCCAAATTTTATCATACAGTGTTCTTGACGACATTTTGACCTCTAAAAAATTTATCAATAGTTAATTAAAGTAAACCTAAAGAAATAACCAGTCCTCATATTAAAACGCTTTAGGTTTCATACTTCTAAACCAAAGTATATCCACAGAAAAGCAAAATATTAAATAGTGCAAAGTAAAACAAAATGATCTTTTCCATCTTTTCAAAGAAACGTTTTTTAGCTAAATTTAAATTTATTATATTAGTTGAGTTAACATTAAGCTTAAACTCTTATAAAGGTTTTACTTGGTGGAGCTTTAGAAGGGTAATCAATTAAATTGGAAAATATATTAGATCTGGACGCAACTGCGCAAATACAAAAGTTAAAGTCAAAAGAAATTTCTCCAAAAGAACTAATGGAGGCTACTCTCAATCGGATAGAAAATATTAACCCGAAAGTAAACGCAATTGTATCTATACAGGATCGTGAAATACTGCTGAATACCACAAACAAAACCTTTGGAGGACCATTGCATGGTCTACCTATGGCAATAAAAGATTTAGAAGAAACAAAAGGAATAACCACTACTTTTGGTTCACCAATTTATAAGGATTATAAGCCTAACTTTGATTCCAATATGGTATCCAATATAAAGAACGCAGGCGGAATTATTATTGGTAAGACTAATGTGCCAGAGTTTGGTCTGGGGTCTCACACCTATAACCCCGTTTTTGGTAAGACACTAAACCCTTACAACCTTACAAAAACATGCGGTGGCTCAAGTGGTGGCGCCGCTGTAGCCCTGGCCACAAATATGATATCTTTAGGCGATGGCTCTGATATGATGGGGTCTTTGAGAAATCCCGCCAGTTGGTGTAACATCTTTGGCTTTAGACCAAGCTTTGGGCTGGTTCCAAATGGTTTAAATAACGAAGTGTTTTTAAACCAAATCTCAACAAATGGTCCAATGGCTCGTTCTGTAAGAGATATCGAGTTACTTTTATCAATCCAATCAAAATTAGACCCGAGTGATCCGCACTCATACGGTCCGTATGAACCAGCTCAGGAAACTTCTAGGAAATATAAAATTGCTTGGTTAGGTGATTGGGGCGGTGCCTATAAAATTGATCCTATAATAATAAACAAATGTGAAGCCTCTTTAAAAATACTCGAAGCTCAAGGTCATGAAATTGTTGAACCCAAACCCATATTTCCTGCTAATTTGTTATGGGAAGCATGGACAACTCTCCGAAGTTGGACACTATCTGAGAAGCATAAAGAGAACTATAATAATTCGGTAAAACGAAAATTACTGAAGCCAGAAGTAATTTGGGAGACTGAAAAAGGGCTGGCTTTAACTCCCGAAGACATATTTAAGGCCAGCAAAATAAGGTCAGCTTGGTTTAAAGAAACTTCTAAAATGAGCTATGATGCATTAGTTTTACCCTCAACCCAAGTTCTCCCCTTTAGTACTGATATGAATTGGCCAAATCAGATTTTAGATAAAGAGATGGACACCTATCATCGTTGGATGGAAGTTGTTATCCCAGCCTCTCTAACCGGGCTACCCTCCATTTCTGTTCCTATCGGATTTAGTCCTGACGACACACCTTTAGGGATGCAATTAATAGGGCACCGTAGAAATGATGCTAATATCTTAGCTTTAGCCAAGCAGTATGAATCTGATTGTGTTTGGCTCCAAGAGAAACCTAATCTTTAAAAAAATTAGTGATAAAGCTTATATCTAATAGTTTTCTGAACTCACAGAGCTTAAATAAGCCCAAATGTTATATGCATCTGACTTCTTTTTCAATTTATATGACATTTTAGACTTTGCCGCTCTATCATTCAATCGAGACGCAAGAAAGGCTTTTGGGTTAGCCACGTAATCTATAAAATTCTTTTCATCCCAAACTAATCCGGATTCTCCAACTTTGATTATAGATTTACCGTACCTGTAAGAAGTTGACCCAATAACTCTTCCTTTCAAACCCCAAAGGTTGGGCCCAGTTTTACCACCCTTCTGAATAAAAACGCTGCTGTCTGTTTTAATCATGTGACAAGATTTACATTTTCGGAATGATTTTTTTCCAAGAGCCACATCCGCGATCACAATTTTAGAAAAACCCAACGCTATAAAACAACAAAATGTAAGATAGATAATTTTAAATGATGATCTCAATTTCATAATACTTTTCTTATTTTTTTATGCAACAGCCTTAGATAATGCACATTGTTTCCATAGTTTTGATAGAGCTGAAACTAAATACTTTATGTCCTCGTCTGTATGCATTGGTGATGGGGTAAACCTCAACCTCTCGGCCCCTCTTGGTACAGTTGGGTAATTGATTGGCTGGACATAAATACCATACTCCTGCAGCAGGATATCTGCGATTTCTCGACATTTTATTGGATCTTTTATCATTACAGGAATAATATGACTTGAGTTATCTAAAAATGGTATTCCTTCTTTGTTTAAGCTCCTTTTGAGAAGCTCAACTTTATAACGTAGGACTACTCTTTCTGTATCACTATCCTTCAAGTGAGATATAGACGCCCTGCAAGCTGCAACAACGGCAGGCGGTAGCGCTGTTGTAAATATAAAACCGGATGCAAAGGATCGAATAAAGTCACACAAAGCAACGGAGCCAGTAATATAACCTCCAAAAACACCAAATGCTTTTCCCAACGTGCCCTCAATCACTGTTATTCTTTCACATAGACCTTTCTCTTCAGATATTCCGCCACCCCTTGAACCATATAAGCCTACGGCATGAACCTCATCAAGGTAAGTGAGCGCACCGTGTTTCTCGGCAACTTCTATAATATTTTTAATAGGCGCAACATCTCCATCCATTGAGTATATAGATTCAAAAGCTACGATTTTTGTTTTTGTCTTAGGTACGGAGCTTAGTTTTTTATCTAAATCCTTAAAATCATTATGCTTCCAAATGACTTTCTCCGCCTTAGAGTGGCGTATACCCTCTATCATCGATGAGTGATTGTTTTCATCACTGAATATTATCACGTTTGGTAATCTAGACCCGAGAGTGGCTAGGGTCGCCAGGTTAGAAACATATCCAGAAGTAAATAATAAAGCAGATTCTTTTTGATGAAGATCTGCTAAATCATGCTCCAATAGGGTATGCAAATAGTTTGTCCCAGAAATATTTCTTGTTCCTCCTGCACCTGTACCGTACTTATCTGCCGACTCCTTCATTGCCTTTAGAACAAGTGGATGCTGTCCCATTCCAAGATAATCATTAGAACACCAAACTGTTATCTCAGATCTATTTTTGGCTATGTTGTAAGCTTTTGGAAATTCACCACATGCTCGCTCCAAATTAGCGAAAATTCTATAATTTCCTTCCGCTCGAAGAATGTTTAACTGATTCTCAAAAATTTTGTCGAAGTTCATAACCAGAGTCCATAAATTTTAATTATTGTTAACGAAATAGGTATAGAGGAAATAGCTTACAATGATTAGAAAAATATAGCGAAAGACTAAAACGTCGCATCACGCAATGTCCAGAAATTATTGTGCTTTTTTTAAAGCTGTTCAAATAAATATGAAGCGTTATGTATAACCGTTGAGATTCTTAAAATTAGATGTTACGATTGTATGTACTTAAACAAAATACTTTAAAGAAAAGGAATTACTACTGTCTAAAATTATAGGTGCAAAAAAACCAGCAGTTAAAAAGAAGCGCTCTCCTTCTGCAATAGCTAGTAAAAAAGATAACAAAGAACTACTTAAATTAATTGTTTCCACTTTAAAAAAAGAAAAAGCTGAAGAAATTGTTGAGATTGACCTTAACAATCGGTCAGAGATTGCCGATTATATGGTCATTTGCTCGGGAAGGTCTACAACACAAGTTTCTTCTATAGCAGAAAAAATTACAGATTCTATAAAAAATGACTTTAAGATAATTTCTAAAATAGAAGGTAAAACCCAAGGAGATTGGGTTTTAATAGATTCAGGCGATATTATTATCCATGTATTTAGACCAGAGGTGAGAGAGTTTTATCAACTTGAAAAAATGTGGGTTCAGAATGAAACATCGGTTAATATTTGAATGAAAATTAATATTTGTGCAATTGGAAGGATAAAATCGAGTCCAGAAGCAGACATCGTCAGTGATTATGTTGATAGGTTCGAACGAATAGGTAAACATATAGGGTTAGGACCGGTAAAAGTCATAGAAAAAGAAACAAAAAAAAGTGGAATATTATCTGAAGGAAAAGTTTTATTAGATTCAATTCCGAATAACTCTATTATTTGCATATTGGATGAAAAGGGAGCAGATCTGGACTCTGTAGCGTTCGCGAGAAAAATAGAATACTGGAGAGATAACCTAAATCTAGATCTTTCACTTGTTATTGGTGGTGCGGGGGGACTATCTGAAGAAATTAAAAACAAAGCAGACCACTCTATTTCATTCGGAAAAATGGTTTGGCCACACCGTTTAATAAGAGTGATGATCGCTGAACAGTTATATAGAGCGGCCTCGATTATCTCGGGATCACCTTACCATAAAGCTTAAAAAGGTATCAATTTGGTAAAAAAACAAAAACCAGTTATTCTATGCATTTTAGATGGATGGGGAATATCCAGTTCTTCAATAGGTAACGCACCAGAAACAGCAAATACACCGATATTAGATAAAATAAAGTTACGTTATCCAAATGCTAAATTAATCACCCACGGTCCAGACGTCGGCCTGCCTGAAGGACAAATGGGCAACTCAGAAGTGGGACATACCAATATTGGCGCAGGTAGAGTGGTTGAAATGGATTTGGGAAAAATAAACGCCGCCATTCAAGATCAAACATTTTTTAAAAAACCAAGCCTTAAAGAATTCACCGATCAGCTAAAAAGATCACATGGGATCGCTCATTTAATTGGTCTGTTGTCTGACGGAGGGGTGCATGGGCATGTAGACCACCTAATAGCATCGATGAATTATCTATCAAATCAAATCAAAATTAAAACAGTTCTTCACTTAATAACAGACGGAAGAGATGTTGGCCCAAAATCTGCTCTGAAATATCTTAAGTTACTTTCTAATCTACCAAGTAATGTTTCAATTGGTACAATCATGGGCCGTTTCTACGCAATGGATCGCGACAACAGGTGGGAACGCACAGAACTCGCTTACAATGCAATAATGCATGCAAATGGTATTAGAATTAATAGCGCTTCACAGCGAGTAAGGGATTGCTATACCATAGAAGAAACAGATGAATTTATAAAACCTTCGATCCTCCAAGACTATAAAGGAGTATCTACAGATGATGGTTTGTTTATTCTAAATTACAGGCCAGACAGAATCATGCAATTATCAGATTCTATAGCCAATCCAAAATTTCAAAAATTTGAAATTAAAAATAGAATAAGAACTAAAAATGTCCTTGGAATGGTGGATTATTCAGAACGACATAAAAAATTTATGTCAAATATTTTCTCCAAAGAGGTTATCAAAAATAGTCTTGGGACATGGGTTTCCAAGCACAAACTAAAACAATTGCGAATTGCTGAAACTGAAAAGTATCCACATGTGACTTTCTTTTTCAATGGCGGTTCAAACATAGTACAACCCCTTGAAGACCGATATATGCCCAACAGTCCGAATGTAGCTACTTATGACTTGGCTCCAGAAATGTCAGCCGATCAGGTTACCAAAAAAATTATAGAAGGCTTAGACCTTGATTATGACCTTATAATAGCAAATTATGCTAACCCTGACATGGTTGGTCATTCTGGAAACATGGAAGCCACAATAAAAGCATGCGAAAAAATTGACTCGGAGATAGGTTTGATAATTAAAAAGATAAAAAACACAAATGCGGAAATATTAATTATTGCTGATCATGGTAATTGTGAAAAGATGATCAATACAGTAACAGGAGAACCTCATACAGCGCATACTCTAAATTTAGTTCCTGTATTTTTAGTAGGAAATAGAAAGAATATTAAATTGAAAGATGGTCGTCTCGCAGACATAGCTCCAACTGTTATAGATTTAATGAACTTACCGAAGCCAAAGGAAATGACGGGAAAATCATTGATTGAGAAAGATAGTTAAAACTGCTGAAATCTGATGTAGCCTTTAGTTTTCAACAATTGTGACTATTACTTTTAAAAATTTCTTGCTATCATCTAAAGTTAAATAGAAAAGTTAAT
>JBMYRX010000043.1:0-17056 GCA_049602715.1 Paracoccaceae bacterium
CCAGCTATAACAATTAGCATCGCATTCCGAAAAATATGCCCATAAAGGATGTTTATTTCAGAAATTCCTTTTGCCTTTGCTGTAACTACATACTGTTTTTGAATTTCATCTAGAAAACTGTTTTTTGTAAGTAAGGTGAGAGTTGCAAAGGACGATATTGTTGATGCTAAAACTGGCAAAGAAATATGCCAGAAATAATCTAAAATCTTTCCGAAGAAAGAAAGGTTATTAAAATTATCAGAGGTAAGACCTCTTAATGGGAATAGCTGAAAATAACTACCACCCGCAAATAATACTAGTAATAAAATCGCAAATAAAAAGCCTGGGATTGCGTAAGCCACAATGATTACAGCACTTGTCCAAGTGTCAAAACTAGTTCCATCCCGAATGGCTTTCCTTATCCCGAGAGGTATAGATATTAAGTAAGCAATGAGTGTCGACCAAAGCCCTAGGGTAATAGATACTGGGAGTTTTTCCCAAACTAGGTCTAATACCCCTATAGACCTGAAATAACTTTCACCAAAGTCAAATCTTAGATAACTAAACATCATTGATAAAAACCGCTGAAGTGGTGGCTTGTCAAAACCAAACTCAATTTCTAACTGTTCAATAAATTCTGGCGGTAAACCACGGCCTCCTACATACCTTTCATCCTGGACCCGTTCAATAGTTTCAGAAGCAGAACCAGATATTGATTCAAATACATCTCCTTTACCCTCTAGTTCAGAAAGAATTTGTTCAATTGGCCCTCCCGGTACAAATTGAGTAAGAGAAAAGTTTACCAACATTATACCGATCAAAGTTGGAATAACTAATAATAATCTTCTTAGTATATAAGATCCCACAGCCTTATAACGCGCCTTGTTCTTTTAAATTAGCCGCTTTTTCAGGGTTTACCCACCAGAAGTCTAAATACCCTAGAGAATAAGGTGGAAGAGGTTCAGGGTGCTCAAACATATCAAAATAAGAAACTGTATGAACGTCCTTGTACCACTGAGGAATCCAGAAACGTTCTGCCCTTAAAACTCTATCAAGTGCTCGCACAGAGTTTTTTAAATCTAATTTGTTATCGACGTTTGATATTATCTCTATAAGATAATCTATAGCTGGACTACTAACTCCCATACTGTTGAACAAGCTTTCTTTTGCTGTTTCGGATCCAAAATATTGTTTAAGTCCACTTCCTGGCTCATAAGACATTCTAAATTGATCAGTTATTATATCAAAATCAAAGGAACGCGTTCGATTTGTATATTGCGCATAGTCTATCCTATTTAATTTAGCGTTCACCCCAAGACTAATTAAGTTTTCAACAAATGGATTTACAATCCTGTCGAATGCGGGGCTCGCTTCAAGAAACTCCACATCCAGAGTATCCCCATTCTTTCGGCGTTTACCATCATTATCAACTAACCAGCCCGCTTCATCCAATAAGCGTGATGCAGCCCTAAGGTTTTTTCGATCTAACTGCCGAGAACCAGACGTAGCACCTGAAATAGTAGTATCCAACAAAATAGCCTCGCTCAATAATCCTTTCTCAACCATATCGCGTAAGAGCTCCAATTCTTTTCCTGTTGGCACTCCTGTAGCCTCCAACTCAGAGTTTTCCCAGAATGAATTTATACGTTCATATAGGCCGTAGAATAAGGTTTCATTAGACCACTCGAAATTAAACATTAAACCTAAGGCCTCACGAACCTTTTTATCTTTAAATTTTTCTTTCCGAAGGTTCAGTGCAAAACTCTGTCCAGTTGCTATTGTTCCATCTGGTAGTTCTTTTTTTACTATAAAACCCTTATTTAATGCCGGAAAGTCATAACCCGTAGCCCATTGTTTCGAACTATTTTCTATTCTGAAAGTATATGCACCTGATTTAAATCCTTCAAAAGCGGCATTTGAGTCACCAAAATACTCCACTCTGATAAAATCAAAGTTATTTCGACCCTGAGCAAAATTTAAATTTCGTGCCCAATAATTCGGGTTCCTCTTGTATCTAATTTCTTGATTTATGTCGTAACTATCCAAAACGTATGGACCAGAACCCAACGCAGGTTCAAGTCGAGACTCATCCAACTTAGCCTGATTATCCATGAACCATTTTCTAGAAAAAATTGGAAGACCACCTGCCGTTTCTATTCGGTCACGCCTCGGAGCATCTTTTTTAAAATAAAATTTTATTTTATTTTGATCAAGAACTTCTACTTTTTCAATAAGTTTCGATAAAACGGCTCGAAACGAGACTAAACCCTCCGTCAAGAATAAATTGAAACTAAATTCTATATCTTCAGCTGTAAGTTTTGTTTCATCCGAAAAAGCCGCTTCTGGTCTCAAATTAAATACCACCCATGAAAGGTCTTTTGGATACTCTAAAGTTGAGCATATAAAACAATATACGGTTCCGATTTCGTCAGCAGTAGAAGTAAGAATTTCTTCAAAAAATATACTGGATAAAGAACCAGAGCTACCCTTTCTTGAATATGGGTTCATAGAGTCAAATGTGCCTCTAGCCCAAATCGATATTTCTCCACCTTTCGGCGCATCAGGGTTGACATAATCCAAATGATCAAAAGCTACAGAGTACTTCAATTCTCCAAAATTTGAATAACCTGTGGCCACCGTTACTTCTTCATTAGCCTTAATAGGACCGGTAAGAAAAGAAATATATATAAGTACAAAGTAAAAAAAGAATTTATTTAACTTTCTATAAAACATATTTATTTTTGACATTTATCTACCCTCAAAACTCAACTTAGAAAAACCATATCGTCACTATAGTATGATATAACATATTCCAAGAAAAGTATTTAGACTACTTTCTAAATACTTTTTTAATCAGCTGTGGAAATCAATAAAGTTATCAATCTCGAATAGTCTCTAAATACGCTATAATATTCGCTCTATCTTTAATCTTTTTTAGACCTGCGAAACCCATTTTTGTCCCCGGTGCATATTTCTTTGGGTTTTTTAAAAAACCATTCAGAGCATCAGTGTTCCAATCCGCTGGAAGCATTAAAAGCGCATTTGAATAACCATACCCATCGACACTAGCAATTGTTCTACCAACAATACCATATAAATGAGGACCAGTTCCTTTGGCACCGTCTGCCAACTTATGACAAGCTTTACATTTAGAAAATACTTTGGCACCTTTTTCGATGTTAGCGTTCGCAAGAAATAAGCTAAAGTCTTCTTCCTCAACGACCGCCTTTGTCTCAGAAGGCTCTTCAACTTCAATTATGTATGCTTGAGCATGATCACTGTCATGCCCCCCCGCACCACTATGATAGATCTCTTCTGCTACCCAATTTATTAAAAGGAAAATAAGAAGAGATCCACAAGCAGCCCCAAGTACTTTAGTCATTGTCATTGTGTCGAACATATCGCTCTCTCATTTAATCAGAACTAAATACTATCTATCTCCTTCACATACTCCTCCGCAAGGTGTAGAAACCGCGACGAAACGACCACCTAGGAAAAAAAATGACAAAAAAAATAGCTTTTCAAGGAGAACTAGGCGCCTACTCCCATCAGGCATGCCTTAAATCAAGACCAGATTTTCATCCAATTTCATGCAGGACTTTTGAAGAAGTAATAGATCATGTTAAATCTGGAAAAGCAGATCTGGCCATGCTTCCAATAGAAAACTCTACTTATGGGCGAGTCGCTGATATACATCGCCTACTGCCACACTCGCAATTGAACATAATTGGGGAGGTTTTCGTCCGAGTAAAAATTAGCTTACTAGGTACTAAAGGGGCAACCCTTTCCGACGTAGAGAGTGCAATAAGCCATACAGTTTTATTAGGTCAATGTCGACAATTTTTAAAAGAACACAATATTACAGCTATATCCGGTGCTGATACAGCAGGGTCTGCAAGATATATTGCCGGGCTTGGAGATCCAAAACAAGCAGCTCTGGCCTCAGAGCTTGCAGGCGACATTTATGGATTGTCGACGTTAGCAAGAGATATTGAAGATAACGATAATAACACTACACGGTTTTTGGTAATGTCAAAAACTCCTGCGTCACAAGAATTAGAAAATACCAAAATGATGACTTCCTTCGTATTTCGGGTGAAAAATATACCTGCAGCTCTTTTTAAGGCTATGGGAGGATTTGCTACTAACGGGGTTAATATGACAAAATTAGAAAGTTATATGATAGATGGCGACTTCACTGCAACGCAATTTTATGCTGAAATTGAAGGAGGCCCCAATGACAAACTCGTATCTCTTGCGTTTGAGGAACTCTCATATTTCACTTCTAAAATCACAATATTGGGTAGTTACCCCGCCGATGCTAGACGAAATCTATAGGTTTGAGCTCTTTTACTCAAATTTTTCCTTCCAACCAATGCCTAAGTAAAAAATGTGCAATAGAACCATGTCGAGCTGGTGTCATAGATTTATTTTTTCCTAAAAATACGTCTACCATTTTTTCTTTTGAAACCCATTTTGCATCCTCTAACTCGTCGCGATCAATATTTAATTTCTTGGATTTTGCAATTCCCGTGCAGCCAAACATTAATGAGCCGGGAAATGGCCACGGTTGACTACACAAGTATTTTACTTTTGACACTTTAATACCTGCTTCCTCAAAAGTTTCTCTCCTTACGGCTCCCTCTATGGTTTCACCAGGCTCTACAAAGCCCGCGAGCAACGAATACATATGCTTTGGCCAAAAATGTGATCTTCCAACTAAAACTGAGTTACCCGTAGTAATAAGCATTATTACCACAGGGTCTATCCGAGGAAACTGTACTTTTTTACAGGAAATACATTTAAGTTCCCAACCGCACTTAGAGCTCGACACCTTCGATCCACATGATGGACAGTATTCATTATTATTATGCCAATGCAGTAGTGCTTTTCCCATAGCTATTATTTCTGCATCTTTAGGTTCAAGTTCGGTCATAACTGTTCGCAGTTCTAAAAAACGATGATCATCTGGAAACCCATCAAATCGTTGTTCCGACTTATCCACAAATGCCCCGACGGTATCTATATCTTCGTTTGGAAGCCATTCTGAAATATCGATAGCAAATTTTGCTACCCCATCCACCTTACCTAAGAAAACAGGAGGTCGGTTAGCATATTCAAAAATCTCGTGACCTATGGGTAACCAAACTGGAAAATAAAACTTTGAGCCACAAAACAGTGGCTTATCTCTCCAAAAAGGTAAGAATCCAGTAGAACTATCACTCAATAATTTCTTTACAGCTTCAGGTTGGCCACGTAATTCTACAGCCCTATCTAAACATGAATTTCCAAATGTAACAATATTATCAAGTATCACGAGTAATTCTCCCTGTTAAATGCAACTCTTACAGCTAGGACAATCGAACGCAACCATGATACTTGTAAGATAGTCTGCGCAGTATTATGTTAATCACGAGGGGTTGGCGCGGGTAAGCATGTCGCTAAACCGGTCAGATCTGGAAGGAAGCAGCCGTAACGATTAATGCTTGGGTCGTTGTCCAGCCTCTCACCTTGAAAAATATTATTGACCACTAATTCAAAATTTTATGTGTTTCTTAGCTTGACGGCAAAAAATAATCATAAGTCTTAAATCCCTACGAGCATTAAAAGGCTGGACCTCCTGAATTTGAGACTCTAAAACATTAAGTTAGGAAGTATCCAGAGGCGAAATGAGCGAAGAGCATCTTAAAAAATATCTTGTATTGGCTAGAAAATATAGACCAGCTTCTTTTTCTGATCTAATCGGGCAAGAAACGATGGTTAGAACTTTGACAAACGCTTTTACAGCAGACCGTATTGCTCAAGCTTTTATGTTAACCGGAATTCGTGGAACAGGTAAAACGACAACGGCGCGAATCATCTCTAAGGGAATGAACTGTATTGGGCTAGATGGACATGGTTCTCCTACTACTGCCCCATGCAATAAATGCAAAAATTGTATTTCAATAGCTGAGGGCCGTCACGTTGATGTAATAGAAATGGATGCAGCTTCCAGAACTGGTGTCGGAGACATAAGAGAAATTATTGACTCCGTGCAGTATAGAGCAGCTTCTGCAAGATTTAAAATCTACATAATCGATGAAGTTCATATGCTCAGTTCATCAGCTTTTAACGCTCTACTCAAAACTCTGGAAGAACCCCCTAAACATGTGAAATTCATTTTTGCGACAACAGAAATACAAAAAATCCCAGTTACAGTTTTATCACGGTGCCAGAGATTTGATTTAAGGAGAATTGAACCAGAAGTTATGGTACAATATCTAAAAAAAATTGCACTTTTGGAAAAAGTTGATATCTCTGACGATGCTATCTCTATGATTACAAGAGCCTCTGAAGGGTCCGTACGGGATGGGATAAGCTTACTGGATCAATCAATTTCTAATTCAACCACCAGAATTGAAGTTGAAGAAATAAGAGATATGCTCGGATTATCGGATAGGAGCCGAATAATAGACCTGTTTCATTTGGTTATCCAAGGAAATACTCTAAAAGCATTAGACGAGTTGTCTGCTTTATACTCTGATGGAGCGGACCCCGAGGCGATACTTCAAGACTTAGCTGAGATAAGCCATTGGATAAGCCTTATAAAAATAACACCAGAAGCATTAGAAGATCCTAGTATTTCCTTTGATGAGCGTTCAAGAGGCCTGAAAATTGCCGACGGTATAACCATCAAAGTATTGACTAGATTATGGCAAATTCTTTTAGTCTCACTAGATGAGGTTAGATTAGCACCAAATTCAATGATGGCTGCCGAAATGGCCATAATAAGGCTAACATATGTCTCAGACCTTCCATCTCCAGAGGAATTAATTAACAAGATAAGAAACACTCCACCAACAAAGCCAAGACCCCCAAGCAAAGATTCTTTTGAAAAAAAGCACGAAAATAACATACGTTCATCTGAATTGGTTAGTATGAAATCCAATAAAACTAACTATAGTAATCAAGCAGTTGCTCAAGACCTTGAAAAAATGCCTAATTATATAACTTCTTTTGATCAAGTAATAGAATTGATTAAAAGTAATCGTGACTTAAAACTTTTAGTGGATGTAGAAAAATGCTTGAAATTAGTTAAGTTCTCTCCTGGCCTAATAGAATTTGTCCCAACCAAAAATGCACCGAAAGACTTAGCTCAAAACCTTAGTAGAAAGCTTACAATTTGGTCTAACAACCGTTGGACAGTTTCAATAGTTAATGAGGGTGGAGACAAAACGATAGCTGAACAGGCCGCAGAAAAAGTGAATGAATTAGAATTGTTAGCCAAGGATCATAGTATGTTTAGAGCTACCATGTCATCATTTCCAAATGCAAAAATTGTAAATATAAAGGCCTTAGAAAGACAAGAGGAAGAGGCTGCGTTAGTCGCCTTACCAGATATAGATGATGATTGGGATCCATTTGAAGAAAGTTAGGGTAAATTATGTTTAAAGGATTAGGTGGCCTAGGAGATATGGCCAAAATGATGAAACAGGCTAAAGAGATGCAGGGTAAAGTTTCAGAAGTCCAGGATGGGTTGAGCAAAATATTGGTAAATGGTGAAAGTGGTGCGGGCCTTGTTAAGGTCACTATGACTGCCAAAGGAGATATCACTAATCTAGATATTGACCCCTCAATTTTTAGTCCAACAGAAAAAGAAGTTGTTGAAGATTTAATAATAGCTGCATTTACAGATGCTAAGAAAAAGTCCTTAGATAGAACGCAAAAAGAAATGGCAAAAATTACAAATGAACTTGGTTTGCCAGAAAATTTTAAACTTCCTTTTTAGATAATATGTATAGTTAATATGATTAACTAAATTTTGAAAGTGGAATATATTGAATAGAGCACCCGATAAAATCGAGTCATTAATAACACTAATGGCAAAGCTCCCGGGGCTTGGACCTCGATCAGCCAGACGTGCCGTACTAAAAATGATTAAGAAACAAGATACAATAATGAACCCTTTGGCAAATATGATTCAAGAGGTTGCCACCACAGCTAAGGAGTGTGTGAACTGTGGAAATATTGGTGATCAGAATATTTGTAATATCTGTATCTCAGATCAAAGAAGTACTGGTGAAATATGTGTTGTTGAAGATGTAGCTGATCTATGGGCTATGGAAAGAACTCAGGTCTTTAAGGGTAAATACCATGTTTTGGGAGGAACACTAAGTGCTCTTGATTCTGTTGGACCTGAAGACTTAGGAATCCCAAAACTACTAGAAAGAGTTGTTTCCGAAAATATATCTGAGGTGATATTAGCCCTCAACTCGACCATGGAGGGTCAAACAACAGCACATTATATCGCTGACTATTTAGAAACACAGCCAGTTACGATTTCTTCACTTGCTCAAGGCGTTCCGATTGGAGGGGAACTTGACTACCTTGACGACGGTACTATCTCGGCAGCCTTAGTAGCAAGACGAAGTATTGGATAGAATAATTTATTAGAGTACTTTAAATTTTTAGTTGATGATTTTATCGCTTTGTATATACCAAGCATCATGACCGATAATGATAAAATTTTAAATGACCAAGATACTCTTACAGTTTCTAAACCCGAAACAAGGCGTCCTTCCTTGTATAAAGTTTTACTATTGAATGACGACTTTACACCTATGGAATTTGTAATCGTAGTTTTAGAGAAATTTTTTGGTTTAAATCACACACAATCAGTCGAGATAATGCTCACAGTGCACAAAAAGGGCGTTGCAGTCATTGGGGTTTTTGCTTTTGAGATAGCTGAAACAAAGGTTACTCAAGTTATGGCTTTCGCTAAAGCTAACCAACATCCCTTGCAATGCACTATGGAAAAAGAATAAGTTGAATCGCCAAGTTAGAGAACGAAAATCCAGAATTTCTTTCGCTTTAAAATCAGAACAAATACATTTTCCGAAAAAATCCCATATAACTCTGTTCAATCCGCCTGAAGATATTGACACAATATTTACTGAAATTAATAAAGTTTCTATTATCCAAAATTTTTATCCTATTTATAAAAAACTACTAGATAAAGGGTTCTCCGTTTCTCCTAAATCTATAGGAAATTATAAATCAGATATTTGTATAATTTTTTGTAATAGATCAAAGAATGCTACTTTTAATTTGATTTATGAAGGATTGCGGCGATTAAAACCAACGGGCCTAATTATTATTGATGGCTTAAAGAAAAATGGAATTGAAAATATAAGAAAAGAGATTTTAAAATTATTTGGTCATATAAATTCTATTTCAAAATATCATGGAAAACTTATTTGGTTCAAAAAACAAACTGTAGATGCCAATATAGAAAGTTGGAAATTTCAACCTAGAACCTTAGACGACGGTAGCATTACTTACCCCGGCACTTTTTCATCTAAAGCTTTTGATCCTGGTTCGGTTCTACTCGGTGAAACTATTCCTGAATTAAATGGAACTGTTGCAGACTTTGGTTCAGGGTGGGGTTATCTATCAAAAAAAATCCTGTTAAATCGCTTAACTTCAAAAGTTGACTTGATAGAAGCAAATCATGATGCTGTTACAGCCTCAAAAGAAAATATATCTGACAAGAGAGCAAATTTTTTCTGGGATGACGTAAATACATTTAAAGGAGGCCCGTATGATACAGTCATTACCAACCCTCCATTTCATATTTCAAGAGAAACTGATCCTAACTTAGGTATAAATTTTATAAAAAAAGCAAAATTAGTACTTAAACCAAATGGCGCACTATGGCTTGTAGCCAATAGGAACCTACCATATGAAGAAACTATGGTAAATTGCTTTAAGGAAGTACGACAAATAGTAAACCAGGACGGGTATAAGGTTTTATTAGGCTTAAAGCCATCCTAATATTAAAGATGGAGATACACATCTCTAAATATCAAAGGAGAAATAAATAATGTCCTTTTCAATAAAAGGGAAAACAGCAATTGTAACCGGTGCAGCAAATGGTATCGGTTTAGCAATCTCTAGGCACTTTATTGAACAAGGAGCTAATGTAATGATGGCCGACAAAGACGAAGAACATCTTAAACAAGAGATGATGTCTATGTCCACAGAGGACGGGAACGCTAAATGTTTTACTTGTGACCTACGAGAAAAGTTAAGTCACACGAACCTTCTTTCTGCTACCATAGATGTATTTGATAAAGTAGATATCTTGGTGAATGGTTCCAGGCAAGTAACGGCTATGGATCCAATCAACTATAATGACGATAATGTTATAACAATGTTAGACCAAAATCTCATGTCTAGTCTTAGACTTACGCAACTTATTTCTGAAAGAATGATAAAACAAACAAAAGAAACCGGAATAGCAGGCTCAATTCTAAATTTGTCATCAATAGCGTCATTAAGGACACGGCCCGGACTTATGGGATACTCTATCTCATCCGCAGCATTAGATCAAATGACCCGAACAATGGCCGTAGCTTTAGCGCCATATAATATTCGTGTTAATGCCATATCTTTTGGTTCAGTCATGAGTAAAAGTTTAGAGAACTCCATAAAAAAGGATAGCAGCCTTAGAGACGAAATAGTGAAGAATACCCCATTAGGACGCATAGCTCCGGCCATAGAAATTGCTCAAGCTGCGCAATTTTTATGCTCAGAGGCCTCTAATTTTATTACTGGTGAGATAATGACTATTGATGGTGGTAGGTCTTTACTAGATCCTGTTAAAATAGGAGCTCATTAAAATATTTTAAAGATCCTTGTTGTCAGTTGGAGTTTTAAAGAGACTATCAGCATCTAGTTCCTCTTTATTCTGGTCCTCTTTATCAACTTTTTCCGTTAGACTAAAAGTTTCTAATGCAGATATAGGATCAGATGATGGTAAATCAGAAGAGGCATTATCTAGAGATTGATCCGTGCTTACCAGCTTACGCCTGTCATCATCAGAAATTACGGTTCCTTTAAGCGCTTTTTTTGCATTAGCTTTTTGGACAGCAGAATCCAACTCAGACTGTTTGCACAAACCTAAAGCAACAGGATCAATGGGTTGAATATTTTGAATATTCCAATGAGATCTATCCCTTATCGCGCTTATTGTTGGCTTAGTAGTTCCAACAAGCTTAGACACCTGACCGTCCGTAAGTTCAGGATGGAACTTGACTAACCATAGAATAGAAGCAGGTCTGTCCTGTCGTTTAGACAAGGGGGTATATCTGGGTCCCCGTCTTTTTTCTTCTCCCAACGCTGCGGCATAATGTTTTAAGTTTAGTTGATAATTTTTGTCGTTAATACCCTTATCTATTTCTTCTTGCGTTAACTGATTGTTTGTTATTGGGTCAAAGCCCTTCACACCCGACGCTACATCTCCATCAGCTATGCCTTGAACTTCCAATTCATGTAAATCGCAGAAATTAGCTATCTGACTAAAGGTAAGTACAGTATTATCTATTAGCCATACTGCTGTAGCCTTAGCCATTATAGGTTTTGTCATCGATTTACTCCTTTTTATGCAGCATTTTCAAATCCCATCTGGGAAGAAGTTCATCTATGAACACTTTGTAAATACCAGTATCTGTCGGACATATAAGCTTGTATGATAGAAAGTAAAAGTACAAAAACTTAAGATAATAAATTATTATTCAAAAAAAGAATTATTTTCGGGCCTATATATCGTCGATAGTACCTGGTACTTTCAATTCTCTTATATCGGAAGGTTTATTTATTTTTTCTAAAATTTTTTTTGGTATTGTTAATTTTTTTGAAATAAATGGGTCAGATTTTAATTTAGCTTTAAAACTTTCAAAAAGCATAACATTCTGTATGCGTCTTTCTAAAAATTCCCAGGTAGACCTACTGTTTTCGCTCTCATCTCCAAGCCAGTATAAAACAACCGATCCGTATACCGCAGAGAGAATCGCGCGTTTACTATAATAGTTATAGTCAGTCGACTGATCTCCCAAAAAACTCCATATCTTATGAGCAGTACCCCAGACTAATTGATTTCCATCTAAAAAATTTTGAGGTAACGAGAAAAATGATACACTCCTTCTTATTAATTCTTTATCTCTTTTCTCAATTTGTAAACGGGTCTGAATGGCAAGGAAAATCTTTTCTCTAATTTTATAATTCTTAAAATCTTTATTTTTCAGACTATCAATCATCTTTTCATCACCGTTTTTATGATAATCTATTGCTATCTCAATAATACCCCTGGGAAAGAGTGTTTTTGCAATACTATAGTTTAAGTCTAACTCTTTGCAGGCTGAATTGATCAGCCCGTTAGACCATCCATCAAATACCACCGACTTCAAAACGGCTTCTGTAAGTTTATCCTTAACATCTTTTTCCATACTATAACTTTACTGATAACTGGTAGACAAGCCAATACCCTTTTGCTATAGCCACAGTTCCTGCAATAAACCGCAGACACAAACTGAGAAAGGTGGTGACACTATATGCAGGTTAGCGTTAGAGATAATAATGTAGATCAAGCACTAAGAGCTCTTAAAAAGAAACTTCAAAGAGAAGGCGTTTTTCGTGAGATGAAAATTAAACAACACTACGAAAAACCCTCAGAGAAAAAAGCTCGTGAAAAAGCTGAAGCTATTAGGCGTGGTCGGAAACTAGCTCGCAAAGCAAAAGAGCGTGATGGCTCACTATAGTAATATTTTTAGAATATAATATAGAGAACCCCTTCAATAATAATGTTGGGGTTTTTTTTAAGCTTTAAAGAGTAAAATCTTAACCATTAACAATAGCCAGAAGAACTAAGGCGACTAATATTATTACTACGGAATAGGTCGTAAATTTAACGAACCCCAAAAAAGTCTTTTCATGATCCTTTATATCCATAGATCCATGCTCATGCTTTTCTTCAGTCATCTGTTATTTCCTAACTTTTTAAAAAGTGAAAAACTTATTCAATCATATTCAGATCTTACTTTTGCTTCAAGAGCCTATCCAAATTAACCCTAGATTTTTTTAGTATTCATTATATTTTTTCGTAATAATATACATTATTTTTTTCCAACTTACGTGCAACTTTGTCAGAAAGATAGAGGTAGTTCAAGTGTGCTAAAGCCTCACCTAAAGCTAAGCCATACTCGTCTTCATTTATTTCTCTCTTAAAAATGGTTAAGAAACAGTCATTTACAGTTCGGGGTTTTATTAAAAAAGAATAGAGTCTTTCGAGCGCGCCCTTATGGTTTTCAATAAGTTGATCTATTCGAAGTGGTAAACCTAAAAAGGGTAACTTATGGCCGGGCAATACTAGTTGGCTATTATTCGCAAACTTTTTTAATTTTTTACAAGACTCCAACCACTCATGTACAGGATTTGCTTCTGGCTCATTGGGATAAACACCCAAGTTTGGCGATATCGATGGTAATAGTTGATCTCCGCCGATTACTACATCATCCGTCCAAAGCGTAATGTGATCGGGCGCATGACCATTCCCCAGCCTAATTCGCCAATTTATTTTCCCTATAGTTATAATTTCATCTTCTTGGACTCTTTTAAAGCCTTGCGGCAATGGTGAAACAACATCACAAAAATTGAATGGCCGCTTTTTTTTCCGATTCTCATATATAGCTTTAGGTGTTCCAGCCCTTTCATAAAATTTTAATGACTGAGTGGTATGTTTTTCTTGTTCGTCCAAAACAAGCATTCGAGCAGTAAACCATGAAGTCCGAGTAGTTAATAGTTCAACACCAAATTTACTCTGGAACCAACCAGCTAAACCTATGTGATCTGGATGATAATGGGTTATCAACACTCGTTTGACAGGTTTATCTTTAAGCGGTCCTTCGAGCAATTTTACCCATATCATTCGAGTCTTTTTTGTATCAAAACCAGTATCAATGATTGTCCAGCTATCCCCATCATCCAATGCATACACATTAACATGGTCTAACTTCAATGGTAATGGCAATCGGATCCAATATATGTTTGGTGCTACCTGTAAGAGTGTACCTTCTTTTGGTGGCTCTTGGTAAGGATATCGGATAATATTTTTCACCTTTGAAACTCTTCATTAGTTAAAGCAAATAAATCACCTGAACCCCTGCGTATAGAAGTGGAAAGACCCTGACATTCCGGTAGAAGTCTCGCAAAGTAGACATCCGCTAATTTTTTCCGAAAATCACCCTCATTTTCAGCATTGGCTGCCTTTAAATGATAATATCCCCCTAAAACACGAGCAAAAAATCTTAAATAATTAACAGCCCCAGAGAATCTATCATTCATAGGCTGATTTAGAAGCCATTCAGTTGTTGACCTTAATTCTTGTAAGGACTTCTTCAGTTCCGCTGTCTTATTCTTAAAAACACTCGAAAGCTCCATTATAAAATCCTCAATCTCTTGAATTTTAGAAAACGCAGCTTCTCCCTCGTCTATCATTTTTCGAGAAACTAGGTCCATTGCTTGGATCCCATTTGTACCTTCATAAATTGCTGTAACCCTTACATCTCTTAAGAATTGAGATGCCCCAGTTTCTTCTATAAAACCCATTCCTCCATGCACCTGAATTCCCAGCTGAGAAACATGTATACCAACATCTGTCCCGAACGCTTTTGTTATCGGAGTCAAAAATGCTGCTTCTCTAATCCATTTTTTATCTTTACTAGAATTAGCCTTATCTATGGCAAAAGCACATGCTGCACCTATCGAACGAGCAGCAAAAACGTCTGCTTTCATCTCAGCAAGCATCCTCCTAACATCAGCATGGTTAATTATACTATTTCCCCCATTCAATGGCTTTCCTTGGGTCCTTTCCATAGCAAAAGCTAGCGCTTTTTGATATGCCGCTTCAGCCACAGCGATACCCTGCCCTCCCACTCCTAGTCGTGCATTATTCATCATAGTGAACATCGCTGCCATTCCTTGATTGGCATCTCCTACCAAAACCCCATAGGCGTTATCATACTGCATAACGGCCGTTGGGGATCCATGGAGGCCTAATTTATGTTCTAAAGATACAACGCTTAAAGAATTTTTTTGCCCTGGTGCCCCTGAAGCATCAGGTATAAATTTCGGTACTAAAAATAAGCTAATTCCTTTAGTGCCTAGGGGGCTACCCGGTAGTCGAGCCAATACAAGGTGGCAAACATTTTTTGTAAAATCGTTGTCGGCCCAACTGATATAAATCTTTTGTCCAGAAATTGAATAACTTCCATCGACATTAGGCTTTGCTGTACTCTTTAACGCTCCCACATCTGATCCAGCGTTTGACTCTGTCAAGTTCATTGTCCCTGACCATTCTCCGGATATCAATTTTGGAAGGTATATTTCCTTTATTTTTTCACTTGCGTGGTTTTCTAAAGCTTCAATCTGCCCTTGAGTCATTACTGGATTTAGCTGTAATGAAAGGCACGCGCCTCCCATCATTTCGTTGATTGCGTGCATTAGTGATTGTGGTAATTCTAATCCTCCATATTTAGAGCTCGCGGCCATCCCAACCCACCCATTTTCAGCTATTACTTTATAAGCCTCTCCAAAACCAGGAGAAGTTCGCACCACACCATTTTCTAAGTAGGCAGGATTAGAGTCCCCAACACGTTGCAGAGGGGCCAATACCTCATTTGAAATTTTACTAGCTTCATCCAAGACAGAGTATACTAAATCACTAGAAACCTCTGAAAAAGTCTTTTCATCACCTAAGGTTTTAAAACTTACTATATTTTCAAAAATAAATAGATAATCCTCCATTGGCGCTCGGTAGGTCATCGGCAAGTACTCCCTTGGTTTTTGTGTATTAGAAAAACTCTGTCACTAGCTATAAAATATTGTATAGAAATACAATCAGTGCCAACAGTTTAATTGGTTCTTATGTAAATTAATTTTGGTAAACTAAAATATGTTAACAAAATATCTAAAGAAAAGTGAAACGGTAACTGCTGGAAATTTATTAAAAGATGGAAAATTAGTAGCTTTTCCGACTGAAACAGTCTACGGACTAGGAGCCAGGGCTGACTCTAATATAGCGATTAAACGCATTTTTGATGTGAAGGGAAGACCAGCTTTTAACCCATTAATTGTTCATGTAGCCAGCATTGAAATGGCTAAAGATATCGCAATTTTTGATGACCAAAGTAATCAACTACTAAAAGCTTTTTGGCCGGGTCCAATAACTTTTGTATTACCATTAAAGAGCAATAGTAGTATTTCAAAGTTAGTAACAGCCAACTTGAGAACTGTGGCTATAAGATTTCCAAGCTCAACAATTGCACAGCGTATATTACTAACTGCTAACACGCCTATAGCGGCTCCATCCGCTAATTTATCTGGAAAAATCAGTCCGACATCTGCAAACCAGGTTTTTGACTCTTTAAATGGCAAAATAGATGCCATTTTGGATGGTGGGGTCAGTCAGGTTGGTCTGGAGTCCACTATAATATCAACTAATCCAATTAGAATTTTAAGACCTGGAAGCATTACCAGAGAAAAACTTGAGAATATTGGTGACGTTACTTTATTGAATAAAGATGAGGACTCAACCATTACTGCACCAGGTCAACTCAAATCTCATTATGCACCAATATCAAACGTCCGCCTAAACGTCGATTATCCAAGTTCACATGAAATCTTATTAGGTTTTGGAAATATTCAGAATGCTACGCTCAACTTATCACCGTCAGCTAATTTATCTGAAGCTGCGTCAAATCTCTTTCGTATGCTATCTGAAATTGATCGTATAGCTATAAAAAATGGAATACAAACAATTGCGATTTCTCCAATACCCCAAAAAGGAATTGGAGCTGCAATAAATGACCGAATAGAAAGAGCTGCGGCCGATAAAGCTTAAGCTCTACCTACCGCTGAAGATAAATGAATTGGATCAACACCCATCAATTTTAGAGCATTTTGCCACTTTCCATTATTATCACTACTAAAAACTAACTCAGAACGTGCTTCTGAAACTAGCCAACCATTCATTGCTATTTCATTTTCAATCTGACCTGGACCCCATCCCGAATAACCCAAAGCCAATATTCCTTTGACTGGGCCTTGACCATTTGAGAGTTCCTCTAAAATTTCAAAAGAGGCCGTCATTCCATAATCTGAACCTATTTTTAATGTCCCGTCGCCAGAATCATATTCTGGCGAATGAAGAACAAAGCCACGTCCCGCCTCAACAGGCCCCCCTATATTTACTTGAATTTCA
>JBMYRX010000044.1:0-16210 GCA_049602715.1 Paracoccaceae bacterium
AGCTACAAGGTCAGTCAACAACTAATGCATCTTCTATAGGTCAAGCTGCGGCTCTAGCTGCTTTAAGTGGCTCTCAAGAAATACTAACAGATTGGAATGTTGCCTACAGGCGCCGTATGAATATTGTTTTCGATGAACTAAGCAAAGTAGAAGGCCTAAAGTTAAGAAAACCTCAGGGCGCTTTCTATCATTTTGTTAACTGTTCTAAACTTTTAGGTAAGACCACACCTTTAGGAGTGGTTTTAAAAACAGATATAGATATCTGCACTTATTTTATTCAAGAAGCTCTAGTCGCCTTGGTCCCTGGTTCGGAATTCGGATGCCCTGGCTATTTTAGATTATGTTTTGCCAAGTCTGACCAACAGTTAAAAGCAGCCTGTAGTAATTTAGTAAACGCAATTAATAAATTATTATAACTCTAAATCTACTTTAATGATTTCAATATATTAAATAAATTCTTTGGAACTTTGTTCTTGCATCTTGAAAAACTACTCATAATTTGAATGATTTCTGACGCTTTTTTTTTCGATAAGACTTCTTTTGAAAATACCGTAAACTTATCTTGTAAATCAGCTCGAGTCATTGGATTTGTGGGGTCTCCAAACGCCGCATCAATAACGATTTCGTTAACACCATATAGATGTTCAACTTTGACAATAGCTGGCGCCTTGGCAGGAAACATCTTTTCCATTGTAAAATTCTTTTTAATTTTTACTTTTTTTGTAAATTTACCTATAGACGGATCACCTATTAATGTACTGTCGAGTGGGGTTAACGCTTGAGCTCCTTTTAAAGCTACAGCTGCTAGGCAAAAAGGTATTGAAAATTGTGCCTCTACTTCGTTGGCAGGAATAAGGTGGTTACCCAAATCAACAGCTTTATTAAATGTAGATACTTCTATAGACCTTATGTCTTTGGCTTTTATCTCATTTGCGCGCATCAAAGTCAGTAATGCATCGATAGAGGAGTGTATCCACCGACAACAAGCATACGGTTTAAAAAAAAGCCCATCAATTGCTTGAAAATTATAAATGTTAGCTTTTATAATTTGTGGATCATATAGAATATTTTGGTCAAAGGTATCCGGGTATCCCTTAAAGCCACTAATTGATAAATCGCAGGCATACATTCCAGAAAGTACGGACCATGCTATCCCCTCTTTTACATCAGAACCAGCAAATCCATGATGCATGGCCGAAGACACTCTGGGTGCATGCTGTTCTGCAATTAAAATAGCGTTACTTATCTGAGCACTAGTCAGACCTAGAAGTTTTGACCTAGCAACGCATGCCCCGATACCACTCCATCTTCCACTTACTGTAGAGTCATTATATTTAGAGTGCCTTGAAAGTGCTACATTTATTGCAACTTCGTAACCAAGAACTATCGCACATAAAATTTCACTAATATTAGCGCTAGTTTCTTCAGCAGTGGCAAGTGCAGAGGAAATAATTGCGACACCTGGATGCCCTGCGGCCATCCTGTGCCCATCGTCTATGTCTAAGGAAGTGGCTGCCATGGCGTTTATAGTCGCAGCTGAGATGACACTCGAGGTTTCATTTGAAAACCATATAGTGCACAGGCCACCTTGGTTGTGCTGTTGCATTACATCTTGCATAGCTAGGGCTCCAGTTTGATTACGGCCCGCAACCGCAGATCCAACCACATCTAAGATGCAGTCTGAAGCGCGTTCAATTACTTGATTGGGAATATCTTGATAACGGGTATTAAAAATGAATTCTGATAGAACATCTATAGCTCGATTAGACATCAGAAGTCTCTGCAATGTGCCTTTTTAAAAGATGAAGTCCAGCGATTAGCAGTCTATCAATTGCTTGGCTGGTTAACCATGCTGAATGAGGCGTGAGAGTCACGTTTTTCATTTCAATTAAAGGGTTACTCATTGGTACTGGTTCTTGATGAAATACATCCAGTGCACAATGACCAATATGGCCTGAATTAAGATATGATATGAGAGCAGATTCATCAATAATACCTGCTCTAGCAGTGTTAATTAATATAAGACCGGGTTTGGTTTTTTTTAACGCATTTGAATCAATAAACCCGGTGGTTTCTTTCGTTAGAGAAAGATGCAAGGAGATTATATCTGATTGAGATAATACCTGATCTAATGTTAGTAGTTCAATTGGTATGTCGGTATGTGGTCTCGATCGACTCCAACCAATTGTTCGGGCCCCCAGCGAACTTGAAATTTTAGCGGTTTCTAAACCAATTCCACCAAGCCCAATAATTCCAATTGTCTTACTTTGGATTTCCTCAGTTTTTATCAGTCCCCAATTCCCTGATCTTACCGCTCGATCCATTTCGTTGAGACGCTTTATTGCGGCGAAAGCCAATGCTATAACATGTTCTGCTACAGCTCTATCGCCATAACCTTTTACGCCCTCAAAACGAACACCCATTTTTTTGGCTATCTCTACGTCACCATGAGTTTCTAATCCAGTTGAAAGATATGAAATAGTTTTTAATTCTGGACATTCTTTTAAAACTTTTGAGGAAATGTAACTCATATAGACTAAAGCATTTTTTCGACCTTGAAGACGCTCTATTAAGATGTCTTCGCTGTCAGGTTTTTCAAAAAATACTTGTAGATTTGGTACAATTTTAGACATATCTGAAGAAAAACGTGCAGCGAGATCGCCGTAACAGTCAACGAAAACAGGATAGGGATCGAGTGTGTTCATGGAATTTAACCTACCACAGAAAAGCTACTTTCTCTATTTATTTCACGATTTCTGGAACAAAAGGACATATCTAACTCATAATTAACATTCGGTAACTTAAATTTTAATGGATTTACATCATGATCATTACCGTTTTCGACGTAGTTAATTAATTCATTCATCATCATACCTGCAACGGGGGCATTTTTAAATTGATTTCCACTAGTGCCAACAGCCATGTAAAAGCCAGGTAAATCTGACTTATCATAAATTGGAATCCAGTCGTCAGAAGCATCATAAAGATCGGCAATTCCTTGAACATTATTTGGTATACCCATTTCTGGGAACCTTTGAGCAGCTCTTAAAGCTTGCAATCTCGCATGGTCAGTAACCTCAGTATTGTAATCGTCGGGATCAACCCATTCGGACGGATCAACTTCATTTTCATGATGACCAATTAAAATTTTATTGCCTACCTCTGGCCTCCAGTAACCACTGATATCATCATCAGAACATATATAGCCATCCCGTTCAAAATTGAAGCCTTTTGGTGACGGCACATGAGCCACTTCGACTCTTAGAGCCTTAGTTTTGATATTCATTCCTTCAATCACTCCGGCCATCGAATTTATCTTGTAGGAGTGAGGGCCAGAAGCGTTTACTACGATGGAAGCGTTTATAGTCTGTCCGTTATCCAAGGTTACCCCTGATGCTCGGCCATTATCTTTTTTGATTTCTACTACTCTACAACCAAATCTAAATTCAGCAGATTCTCTTTCTGCTGCTTTTTGTATATTTTGAGTAGCAAACATGGGATCATTTACGTAACCAGCTCGCGGAAAAAATAAAACGTATCTCATGTCACCATTCTTGGAACCAAAATCCGGGTCGTCCACGGGTTTAGGTGGATAGAAGTGCCCAGGGTTAATTATTGGAAGCTTTTTTTTCATTTTGGCTGGGCTCCAAACCTCATAGGGGATATCTATTTCATTTGCAATTTCTTCGAGCTTTGATCCATAGTCGTTTTTTTCAAAACATGTGAAGAGGCACCCTGTTTCTCGATATTTCGCCAATGCCTCGTCCTTTGGGGCATTTAAATACTCTCCCCAATTCTCCCAATAATAATAATTTGATTTCGCAAGAGCCGCTCCACTCAATGTTGAATAATGTGTTCTTATAATGGCACAGGAGTTACTCGTTGATCCAGAACCAGCAGTTGAATTTTTTTCAATGCACACCACACTTTTCCCAGATTTTGCCATCTCATAAGCAATGGCACTACCAATAATACCGCCTCCTATTATTATAGCATCAAATTTATTCGACATTTAAGTTACCTCTTCAGTTATGATTATATTTAAGATTTATATGGATGTAGTTTAAAGTCCCATTTGAGAAAAAAGAGCCGCAGTTAAAGGGCTGAGTTTGTTTCGATATTCTCCAGCGACATTTACATGATCGTGATTGCCTACTTCTAGATAACTTACATCAAATCCAGCATCTCTACATGCGTCTGTGTATATTCTAGATTGGCGTCTGAATTCATCTGTTTCGCCACCTCCTACAGCAACTACCGTTGGTGGCATCCATTTGGGGATGTGATGGATCGGACTGTTCCTATCACTTTCATCTTTATCCATATGAAGATCTGCATTCAAGTAAGATACCCTCAGTGGTTCTAGATCAAATAATCCGCTTAGGGGAACAGCTCCATTGACAACGTCAAAAGGAAGCCCGTACTCCGTCCACTCTGTTGCCATAAGCATTCCCGTTAAGTGCCCGCCAGCAGAATGTCCCGTTACATGAATTCTACCAGGATCTCCGCCAATACTTGCGGCATTTTTATAGATCCAAGCTAATGCTTCGCGATTCTGGCGAGTAATCTCATCCATTGTAACCGATGGGCAGAGATCATAGTTATTTAAAATCACACAGGCTCCGGCCTCTACAAAACGTTCAGCGATAAAGCTAAACATATTTTTATCAAATGCTTTCCAATAGCCACCATGTATAAATAAAAGGATTGGTGATCCACCGCGTCCGGGCCAGATATCCATTTTCTCCCCTGGTTTTTTACCAAACTCAACATCTAGTTGACACTCAAAATTTGAAATTACTCTTTTGTTATGAACATCCATCGCTGCGAAGGTTTCTGCAAAGTGAGGGCAGCGTCTTCTCATATCGTACTCGAGGTCAAGGTCTTCTTGATTATATTTCCCATATATCACTTCAGACATAAATTATTCCTTTCTTATCTTTCGTAATTTCTAATTTTTATTATGACACTAATATTAGTTAAATTAGTCTGTTGCAACATATATATATCTATAATATATTTAAAATTTCTTAATGAATGAGGAGTGGTTTTATGTTTGTCCGGATGTCGTATTGGAAGTGCTTACCTGGGTATTGGGGTGCAGATAGAGAATTGTTTGAATCTGGTGCTGTAAAAATTATGGCCTCTCATGAGGGATTTGTTCGTGCCCAATTGCTGGGAACTCCTGGTGAGTCGCAAAGGATCGCTTTTACAACTTGGAAAAATAAAGCTGACTATAAGAAGTTTGTTGAGAGTCCAGACTTACAAAAAATCATAGTTATGTTTGAACATATGTACGAAAAAGGTGGTTCTCCAGCACCAGTAGAGTATGAGGTGCGAGCACAAAGTGACTCGTTGTGAGTCTTGAAAAAAAATAGTGATGATAGGAATAAAATGAGTTCTTTAATTGATATAGCTTCTGCCGCAAAATATAATGAATGGGCAAATAATAGAATTTACAATGCTTTGAAGTCATTGAGTGATGAGGAGCGTAGAGAGGATAGGAATGCATTCTTTAGGTCTATTCATAATACGATGAATCATATCTTATTAGCCGATTTACTTTACCGTCAGAGATTAGAGAAAGCTCCCATAACGTTTAATTCGTTAGATGAGATAGTTCATGAGGATTTTTCCGACTTAGAAGTTGCTCATAGATCAAACGATAGTTGGTACTCAGAATTGTGTAGTACTTTAACTGAAGAAAAGCTAGCTAGTGATTTTTCATTCAAGGCAGTTGGTTTGGATGTAGAGGAATATTATGCTTTACCGCTCAAGACCTGTTTAACCAATTTATTCCAGCATCAGATTCATCATAGAGGACAGGTTCACCATATGATTAGCCATGCGAACTATGATCCACCACCGCTTGATTTTGTAAAATTTGGTAGTAATGACTCAGATAAGTGGACTAAGTACTTAGGACAAACAGATTAGTGACTGAGCATCATAATATTATTGTCATTGGTGCGGGCCAAGGTGGGTTAGGAGTAAGTTACTACCTAACTAAAGCTGGCGTGGAACATTTAGTACTAGAACGCGGTGATATTGCGAACTCATGGAAAGAGAATAGGTGGGATAGTTTTTGTTTAGTGACGCCTAATTGGACCCTTAATCTACCTGGGAAACCTTACAGCGGCTCAGATCCTGATGGGTTTATGAAGCGCGATGAGTTTGTCCAATATTTTACTGAATGGGCTGAATCTTTCGACGCTCCAGTACGAAAAAATATTAATGTTATCCGAGTAATTCCGAAAGAAAATGGTTTTTTACTGAAGACTAGTGCTGGAGATTTAACCTCGGACATAATTGTTGTAGCTACGGCTACATACCAAAATCCTAAAGTACCTAGTGTATCAAAAAAATTACCTTATGAAATTATGCAAATTCATGCAGAGCAATATAAAAATGCATCACAAATAAGCGATGGAGCAATTTTGGTTGTTGGATCGGGTCAAACCGGTTGCCAAGTCACTGATGATTTGCTGCAGGAAGGAAAAGAGATTCACTTATGTGTGGGAAGAAGTGGACGCCTACCTAGAAGCTACCGTGGAAGAGACTGTATTTCGTGGCAAAAAGACCTCAAGCTTCTTGATCGAACTCCTGATATGCTGGATGATCCAGCGCATAGATTCAGAGGGGATCCACATTTGTCTGGTAGAGATGGAGGGAAAACCCTTAGTATTCATAAGTTTAATCGAGAGGGCGTCAAACTTTATGGTAGACTTATAGATGTTCAAGGAGATGAACTCATTTTCGGAGATAGGCTGAAAGCAGATATTAAGTTTTCCGATGAGTTTGCGGATGATTTTAGAAAGAGCATAGATAATCATATTATTAAAAATACTCTATCCGCTCCGGCTCCTAGTATTAAAGACTTAGATGGAGATTTAATTTCAGATGACCCGTTCATTCCTGAAATTCGTAAAATAAATTTAGTAGCTAAAAATATAAAGACTGTAATTTGGGCAACAGGTTTTGAATATGACTTCTCTTGGATTGAAGGCGATGTGACAGACAGTATGGGTTACCCCATAACAAGAATGGGCACTACATCTTTAGATGGGCTTTTCTTCAATGGTCTAAACTGGATGACGAAAAGAAAGTCAGGAATACTATATGGTTTTGATGAGGATTCGAAAAAAGTTTCAGAAGAAATTATGGCATTTTCAAAGAAAATTAATAAAACAATCGCGTTTGTAAACAGTTGAATAGGTAAAAAAAATGTATGTAGGTGTTGATGTAGGAGGTACGTTTACTGATATCGCTATTAATTTAGGGGATGGTAGTGAGTTGATACTCTATAAATTATCCTCAACCCCAGATAGCCCTGAAAAGGCAATCGTTGATGGTATAGAAACAGTTTTACAAAAAAAGAATCTTAAAGCGGAGGATATAAAGAGATTCGCGCACGGTACCACGGTTGGTACAAACGCGCTAATAGAAAGAAAGTGTGGTAAAGTCGCATTAGTAACATCTGAAGGCTTCAGAGATTTGCTCGAGATAGGGCGTCAGACGCGACCTACAGTTTACGATATGCATTTGGATCACCCTAAGCCCTTGGTCGATCGCGAATTACGTTTTGAAGTTCCGCAGCGAAGATTAGCCGATGGAACCTCTTATGTTAAGCTAGATGAAGGAGCATTAGAACAAGTTGCTTTGGCTATTAAAGAGCAAGAAGTAGATTGTGTAGTAGTTTGTTTTCTACACTCATATGCTTTTCCCGAAGATGAAATCTCAGCTGAGAAAATTCTTAAAGCTTACCTTCCTAATAAAGTGCGTGTGTTAACGTCTTCATCAGTTTTTCCAGAGTTTAGAGAGTACGAACGATTTTCAACAGCCGTTCTAAATGCGGCTTTGATTACTATAGTAGGGGAGTATTTAGACAGACTAACCAATCTTATTAGTGAACTTGGTATTAAATCTGAAGTTAAAATTAGTCAGAGTTCTGGCGGTTTAATGTCAGTTCGAATGGCTAAGGAGTTCCCCGTTAGAGCGTCTTTGTCGGGCCCTGCTGCAGGTGTGCAGGGTGCTTTAAGACGGTCGTCGGAAGCTGGATACAAAGATATTATAACACTAGATGTAGGTGGCACCAGTGCGGATGTAGCGTTATTACAGGGAGGCAAGCCTATTGAAGTGAATGGTCGAGATTTAGCCGGATTTCCCATCCGTATTCCATCTCTTGACGTCAATTCTGTCGGTGCTGGGGGAGGATCAATTGCGTGGATAGATCGGGATGGTTTATTAAAGGTTGGGCCCAGAAGTGCTGGAGCTGCACCTGGCCCCGCTTGCTATGACCTTGGTGGAATTGACCCAACTGTAACTGACGCAAATGTAATGTTGGGCCGACTTAATGGTGAGACATTATTGGCTGGTAGAATGCCAATAAAGAAAGTTCTGTCTGAAAAAAGCATTATTCAGCTAGCGAGTAATCTGAGTGTTGATCCGGATGAAGCTGCTTTAGGAATAGTAAAGGTATCCTGCGCTACAATGGTTAAGGCCATTAGATCCATTTCAGTGGAACGCGGATATAATCCAAGTGATTTCCAATTATTTGTGTATGGTGGAGCTGGAGCCTTACACGCTAATGAAGTTGCAAGAGATTTGGGAATGCAAAAAATTATTGTTCCTCCTAGCCCAGGCATTCTTTGCGCGGAAGGAGCTATGAACGCTTCACTATCTACTGAATATGTCTCAACGACTTTAGTCCCACTTGACAGTAGCGGAATGGACGCGATTAGGGCTGCCTCTCAAAAGTTAAATAACCAAGTTAACAACTGGTATGAGCAGGAGATGGTTCTTCAAAACGAACAAGTGTCTTTGATGTCCATAGGTGCTCGGTATTTTGGACAAAATTATGAATTGTCGCTTCCGATTGATTTAGAAAGAAGTAATGAGGAATGTATTGAAGATATTAAGGCTAACTTCCACAAAGCGCATGAGGCAAATTATGGTTTCGCTTCACTGAGTGAACCTATCCAAGTTGTTAATCTTTCAGTAAAAGCTATTGGAAATTTGGTTGTCCCTCCCTTACCAAAATTAGAATCTGGCCCTGATGCTTCACCAATCACACATAGAGATACACTATTTAAGCTCGGGGAAAGGCACACTACACCTATCTATGAAAGATCGAGTTTGAAGGCTGGTCAAAAAATTGAAGGACCTGCAATCGTGGAACAAATGGATACCACCGTTTTAATTTTTCCTGGGGATACCTGCGATGTTGATGAATGGGGAAATCTAATAATAAGTCTTGCGGAGTTTATAACATGAGCATGTCACCGATTGATGCAGAACTACTTAGAAATGCTATGGCGAGTATTGCAGACGAAATGTACATCGCCTTGATGAAGAGTGCGTACTCAACCAATATCAAAGAACGAAAAGATCACTCTACCGCTCTTTTTGATGCCGATGGAAGGGTCGTAGTACAGGGCGAAAGTATGCCGTTGCATCTGGCTTCAATGTTGGGATTGGTGGAGGTCGTATTAGAGAAATACGGAAAGACTGGTGTTAAGGACGGAGACATGTTCCTTTCCAATGACCCATATGTGGGAAGAGGTTCGCATTTACCAGATGTGGCTATAGCGGCGCCGATCTTCAATGATGGTGAATTAGTCATGTTTGTTTGTAACATAGCGCATCACGCCGATATCGGTGGGATGTCCCCAGGGTCTATGGCAGGTGGAATGACTGAGATATATCAAGAAGGGCTACGAATCCCACCAATCAGGCTCTTTGAAGACAATATTATTAAACAAGATGTCATGGATATGATTTTATTAAATGTGAGAGTGCCCGAGGAAAGACTTGGAGACTATAATGCACAAATTGCATCCAATCAGTTAGGGAAACGACGTTGCACTACACTTATTGAAAGATGGGGAAAAGAGAAAATCGCTCAAGGCTGTGATGCTATAATTTCTGCAGTAGCGAAGCGAACACGGGCGTCGATAAATGATCTGCCGGATGGTATTTATACGTTTGAAGATGTCGTCGATGACGACGGCTTAAAAAGAGAAAATATCAAAATATCCGTTGCAATCACCGTTTCTGGAGAAGAAATAAAGTTTGATTTTGATGGTACGGACCCCCAGGTAGAAGGTAATAATAATGTTACTATGGCAGGGCTACAGGCTTCATGTCTATATTGTTTGAAAGTTTTGCTCGATCCAGATTGTCCTCAAAATCACGGAATGCTTGATCCGGTAACAATAGATGCTCCTTCCGGGACTGTAGTTAACGCATCATTTCCAGCTGCCTCTGCCGCTCGTGCCCAAACAGGGCAGCGTATTGTAGATTGCATATTGGGCGCTCTTGCGCCTGCATGTCCAGAAAGAGTAGTGGCGGCTGGAAATGGGGCTAATACTTCTGCAGCTTTTTTTGGGAAGGGCGAAGACGGTAAGTACTATGTTTATCTAGAAACCTTAGGCGGTGGGGCTGGAGGTAGGTTCTACAAGGATGGTACGGATGGAGTACAAGTTCATATGACAAATACCTCAAATTTACCGATTGAGGCGTTAGAGACAGAATATCCTTTAATGATAGAACGTTATGAATTTTGTGAAAACACCGGAGGTGCTGGTAAATATCGTGGTGGTCTTGGTATTCTTCGTGAGTATAGACCGATAGGGCACAAAACTACGTTTTCTGGTCAAGGTGAAAGGTTTGTAAATAAACCTTGGGGAATTTTTGGAGGACAACCAGGTGGAACGGGTTCCTTCTCTACCGTTTCAGATAAAGGAACTAATACTAGATTATCTAATAAGCCGTCTACCTTGCGTGTTGGACCAGATCACGTTATCAGAGTGATTACTGCCGGAGCAGGAGGCTTTGGTGACCCAAAAGAAAGATCGGAGTCTCAGTTAAAAGAAGACTTGGACAGCGGTAAATTTAGTAGGGACTTTCTAGCAAAGGAATATAAGCAGTTTAACGGCTAGCAAAATTCCACAAGAAAATAGGGCAAAATCGTGGAAAAAATAGAAAATATTAAAGGAAAATCAGGGATAGCGATAGTTGCAAAGGATACAACGTCTCTAGCTGATTTGGCTACAAACGCTCTTAGAAACAAGATACTTGATTTATCACTGACACCAAGTGAGCATTTGGAAGAAAAAATGCTACTTGAAAGGTTTCCTTTTGGTAGAACGCCTATAAGGGAAGCACTTAACAGATTAATGGCGGAAGGGTTAGTCGAAACAAAAAATGGCCGTGGGGCCTATGTGGCGTCGATGAGCATATGGCACACTCTACAGCTATTAGAGGCATATGTCATATCCGAAAGAGTAGTAGCTTCATTAATAAAATTTGATGATGTGAACTTGATTCAGGATTTGCAAGAAATTCAAACTGAGTATGAGGAAGTTTCAAAGAATGCCGACATACTAGGGATAACAGAAAAAAACAACAGATTTCATCGTAGGTTGGCTAAAGCAACAGGGAATAGGTTTATAATTGCCCAGCATGCGGATTTGCATAACCTTGCTCGTCGATTATCATTTTTTGTATATAGTTCAGAGAATGTTTCAAACAAAGAATTTAAGTTACAGGTGTCTCGTATTACTAGACAGCATTATGAAATAATTGGTTTTATTCAAGACAAGAATAGATCTGAATTAGTTACTCTTCTTACTGAGCATGCTACTTTATTTCGTTCCCGGCTCAGCGCAGTTATCGATGGTGGTGCAGATAGGGAACTTGATTTCTCTAAGATATCATCAGGTTAGGTCTTTTAACTATTTATCAATGAGACTACATCTTCAGTACTTCGGACATCGGCTACCAATTGCATTAGATTTACAAGAGTAGCGTTATGCTCAAAGTCTGATCTTGTTGCAGTTCCATCACTAACAAAAATCACATTGTAACCCAATGCAACAGCATCCCTAGTTGTTGACTCGCAGCAAGCATTTGTTAACGTTCCGGTAATTATGAGGGTTTCAATTTCTTTACTTCGAAGTTGACTATCTAAATCACTTGAGCCTTGTATAAGCGCGCTTGGTCTCGTCTTTGCAGATATTATATCGTTATCTCTAACATCCATTCCACTCCAGATTTTGAATCCATGAGAACCAACCTTAGAATCAGCCATCATTTGCGAAATTACTTTTTCATCGCAAAAACCTTTGTACATGGCTTTTGTCCAAGGATCATCAAATGTTGATTGGGTCCAAGCTACAAAGCCGCCAGCTTCTCTTATTGCGTTTGCAATTTTGTTGATATTTGGAACGATTGTCTTTGCTTCTGGAATGCCTAGGACTGAGAGTTCCGGAGCAACCCAGCTATTTTGCATATCTATTACAACCAGAGCGGTTTTTGAATGATTAATTTTGTCATATACGTGTGTTTTGCCTCGGCGTTCAATACAAGCGTTAATGATCTCTTTAGGAATATCAATTTTATGCATTTTTCCTCTTATTATAAATTCTAATGAGCCCAATATTAACTTTTCATTGTCGTTGACAACAAAACCATATTGTATATAAATATCATATATACAATATATATATTTAATTTCAATTAATTAGGACAAATAAAAATAAACTAAAACACTTACTGAAATTTGTTTGTTTAAAAGAAATCTGAGGAGCTAATAATGAATAAACCAATAGATAAAAAGATGAAACTTAACAGAAGAACAGTACTAAAAACCGCTCTTGGAGCAGGCGCAGTAATGTCTACCCCATATTTCTTCGTTAAAGCACAAGCAGCATCAGATCCTAAAGTTATGAATATGTATAACTTTGATGGTAGTTTAGGTGAGTTTTATACCAAGCATTGGTATAAACCATTTCAAGAAAAATTTGATGTGAAGATGAACTTTATTAAGCTGAAGGGTAGTAGGGTCCCTTTAGAGAAAGTTCAAGCACAAATTAATGCAGGCAAGCCTGAAACTGATGTTATGCCAATGCATCAAGATCAAGTTATTTTTGCAGAGCGTAATAATCTCGCGATGGAAGTTGATGCATCGGCAATTCCAGAGTTTTCCAATTACTATGATAAGGGTGTTACAAAGTACGGACCAAAAATGGTGCTTTGGTGCTATGGATTGGCTTATAATACAGAATTAGTTAAACCTGCACCTACCTCATGGAAGGCTTTGTGGGATCCACAATATGCTGGGAAAGTTGCTGTCAATGAAGGACTTAAAGATCAATGCCTTCAAATGGTAAATTTAGCTTTCAAAGGTAGCCCGTACCCCGTTGATGCTGAAACATTCAAGCATTTAAGTGATTTACGTCCAAGCCTTGTTGCACTTTGGAGCGGTGGCGCAGATGCAGAACAGCTCTTCAGAAATGGTGAAATTGTAATGACACCATTTTGGAATGGGCGGGTAACTAAGCTAAGAGGAGAGGGCCTACCACTTAAATTTGCAACTCCTAAAGAAGGTTTCTTTGTTCGTTCTAGTGTCTATGGAATCCCGCGAGGAGCTTCAAATCCTGAAATGGCTCATGAATGGTTAAATTGGGTGATCGGTGCTGGACCACAGAAGAAAATGGTAGAATATGGATATGGGACATTTAACAAATTGGTAGAACATACACCAGAAGAGGCAGCAAATGTTATTGTATCTGATCCAGAAGTTATGAAGTATGCCGTTTCAGAAGACTTCAACCAAATTCTTGATAATGGTAAAGAATGGACTGATATGTGGAATAAGTGGAAATCCTCATAAAATCAGGTATGTAAGAATTAACTTGTATGCGAAATCTAAAAATTTAATTAGGTTTCGCGTACAAATTTTTCACTTCAATTTTTTTTAATTAGAATGTAATTTGTCGTAATGGGACGTAACTCTGACGAAAACTATGGAGCGTTGTGGCTTTTGACACCCACGGTGCTATTGTACCTAGCAACATTTTTATTTCCGCTTATTATGCTGGGGGTTCTAAGTTTTGCTAAGTTTGAACTTAGTGTTACAACACTTGGATTTTATCTAGATAATTATAATAAAATATTTAGTGACGGAATAACCTTAAAAATATTTTTCCAGACGGTTAGACTCTCTGTTTGGATAACACTCTGGTGTTTGATTTTGGGGTATCCTGTAGCTTTGTTGATGCGGAGCTGTAGTCCTAAAATGAAGATGGTTCTTTTGTTCTGTGTCGTTTCACCTCTATTAACGAGTATTATTGTGAGGAATGTAGCCTGGCTTTTAATACTTGGTAGATCAGGGATAATAAATGATACACTTATCCAGTGGGAATTAATTTCTAAACCACTTCCATTAATGTACAATGAGTTTGGTGTAATTTTAGCTGTGGTACATGTGTATTTGTCTTTTATGGTTCTACCGCTTTTTGGAGCGCTCAGTTCAATTAATTCGTCGATTGAAGAGGCTGCTAGCAGTTTGGGAGCTCCCGCTTGGCGAGTATTTCTTTCTGTAACATTACCATTGAGTTTACCAGGAATAATGGCTGGATGTACTCTGGTCTTTATTCTTTCTATGGGGGTTTATCTTACTCCAGTCATAATGGGTGGAAACTTTATTCTTACACTCCCAATGCTTATTACTGAATCAGTCAGAGAACAGTATGACTGGCCCTTTGCTTCAGCTATGGCTCTGATGCTACTTTTAGCTATCGGATTTATGGTTGTGTTATCATCTGGAGTGCAAAGATTGGTAGGTAGGAGATGAGTTCGCAAGAATCCTATGGCTCCAGGTTACCCTATAGATTATTGGTATTTATTGTTACTATTGTTATTTTCTTTTTAGAAGCACCATTAATAATCTTAGTAATTCAATCTTTCACTGCTGAGTCCTATTTAGCTTTTCCTCCGCCGTCATATGGCGTCAGATGGTATAAAGAGGTGCTGACATCTGAAGATTGGTTGAATTCAATTTCTCTAAGCCTGATAATAGCGACGGTTGTCACACCACTTTCGCTAATTTTTGGTACCATGGCAGCCTTTGCTCTGGATCGTGGACCAAAAAAATTAAAAAATGGCCTCCAAGCTATAATGATTGCTCCTATGGTCTTACCACATATCGTATTAGGGCTAGGGCTGTTTAAAATGGCGCTTCAATTAGATATTGATGATAGTATGCTTGCCTATATCCCTGCACACCTTACCATAACGATACCTTTTGTAATAATATCGGTCGGAGCCAGTTTGCAAACTTTTGAGGTAACTTTGGAGGAAGCTGCACGAAGCCTAGGCGCATCCCGTTTCTGGGCTGTATGGTACATAACCTTGCCAATCATTAGTCCAGCTTTAGTTGCAGGTGCTATTTTTAGTTTTATAATTTCGTTTGATGAGTTTATAATAACGTTCTTTTTAACAACATTTGAAAGAACATTACCGATAGAAATGTTTACGACTTTAATGTACCAAGTAAGGCCATCGATTGCTGCTGTGTCAACATTGACGTTAGCAGTAACAGCATTCTTAACCGCCATGCTCATACTAAGAGGGCAGATAACGAGTGGAGATAAGGTAATCAAATGAGTTCTGTTGAATTGAAATCTATTGTTAAAAAGTATGGAGCGGTAACAGCTGTGGCTTCTATTGACCTCTCCGTTGAGTCTGGTGAGTTTGTTACTTTGTTAGGGCCTTCAGGCTGTGGAAAGACGACTACCCTTCGCATGGTTGCAGGTTTTATTCGTCCAACATCAGGTACCTTATCCATAGGGGACGTGGATATGACAGGAGTGCCTCCGCATCAACGCACAGTGGGTTTAGTTTTCCAGAATTATGCATTGTTCCCACATATGACTGTTCGTAAAAATGTTGAATTCGGTTTGAAAATGCAAAAAGTTCTGACTTCTGAACGTGCCCCGCGCGTTCAGGAGGCACTAGAGTTGGTCCAGTTAGAGGCCCTTGGAGATCGAATGCCTAGCGAATTATCAGGTGGTCAGCAACAGCGGGTCGCTCTTGCGCGGGCATTGGTAATTAGACCAGATGTTTTACTTTTAGACGAACCCTTTGGAGCCTTAGATAAACAGTTGCGTGATCATATGAGAGTTGAGTTAAGGGAGTTACAGCAAAAGTTAAAAATTTCTACCCTGTTTGTGACGCATGATCAAGATGAAGCCTTATCAATGTCTGATAGGATCGTTGTGATGTCGGAGGGAAAAGTTAGTCAGGTTGGGAAACCAACCGAGATTTACGAACAACCAGAGTCACGTTTTGTGGCGGACTTTATAGGTAGATCCAATATTTTAGCAGCTAAGGTCGAGAGTGATGGTCAAATTATAAATGCTGAAGG
>JBMYRX010000045.1:0-15273 GCA_049602715.1 Paracoccaceae bacterium
GCTATCTTGTACGCCCTTGTTACGTATAAGTTCTCCGCTTGGAAAACCAAACGCGACCTCGATAAAAATTCAAATAAACTTGATGATACGCAGTTAAAAAATCTTAACACAAAAATGGCTAAAGCTCTCGATCTCCCAGATATAAAAGTAAATGTTTATGAAATTTCACCAATAAATGGTTTAGCTGCGCCTGATGGTAGGATATTTATCACTAGAGGATTCATCGATAAATATATTTCCGGAGAAGTTTCTGCGGAAGAGATGGCATCAGTAATCGCACATGAAATAGGGCATGTTGCCTTAGGTCATACTAGAAAACGTTTGATTGACTTTTCAGGCCAGAATGTAGTCAGGGTTTTGCTAACATCAGTTTTAGGTCGTCTAATACCTGGAGTCGGTATTTGGATAGCTAACTCAATTACTACTCTGCTTGCTGCAAAACTTTCTCGAAATGATGAATATGAAGCAGACGCCTATGCTTCAGCATTATTAATTAAGTCAGGTATTGGAACAGCTCCTCAAATAAAGTTATTTGAGAAATTAGAAAAATTGACCAATAGTTCCTCCAGTGGTGCTCCAGCCTGGCTATTAAGCCATCCAAAAACATTAGACAGAATCACTGCCATCAAAAAAAATGAACTTAAATGGAAGAAATAATTCTATTTAAGGATGAGTTTTCCTATACCTGGCAAGTTTGCCTTTTTTAAAACTCCTTTCAAAGGAAAATTCAAATTCGTTTTACTCTTTAAGGTATTATAAACATCAATTATTTCATTCAATATTACATCAGGGTATTCTTTCCAAAGCTGTTTTAATAATTCATCTGGCGTGAGTCTACCAATACTATATTTTGAAAGAATTGATTTCGGAAAATCTTTGTTATTCAAGGTCAGAATCACATCTGATTTTGAGAAAATAGCTGTAGCGAGAACATGAACATCATTTGAATCTGGTAGCCATAAATCGTCTATTTTGGAATTTTCAATTAAGTATAAGGACTCTGCCCACTGGAGTTTGATCAATGCGATTTCACTTCCAACTTGATCTTTTTGAACTGGACCCAACTGACTAACAACATATCTCCATTCATCCAAAATAGTATTTGACCACACAGGTAAAAATAATTTATGCGTGGCGATACGCAATAACACCTCTCTCAAAAAAGTAGGGTATAAAACACAAGTATCAAAAACGACCTTCAAACTTCACTCATTAATGTTTAATTAAGTTCTTTAAAGTCGTGAGTTGCTTTCTGTGCCCCGCTCATGATCCATGCATGCTCTGATCCTAGGACATACGTTGTAAAACCATATTTCTTCCAATCCTTTATTTTCATTATGTCCGTAATAAAAGTAATATAGTTTATCTTATTTCTCGCCGCAGCTTCACCCACTTTCTCCATAGCATCAACTAAAAAGTGCGAATCCAAGTCTGTTTGACCATAAGAAAGAGACAAGTCTGAGGGGCCCAGAAACACAGCGTCCAATCCTTTCACTGCTGCGATTTCATTAATTGAATCAACACCCGAAACTTCCTCTATTTGAGCAATCACTACTGTCCTGTTTTTTGCTTCGCTCATTACATCTGACATAGGTTTTGATATTCTTCCAGCAGACCTAGTACCACCCGCGTAGCCTCTTCCCCCAGGACCATAATGTGACGCTCTAACAATTTCTTCTGCTTTTAAAACACTATCAACATGTGGAACAACAATACCTGTAGCTCCAGAGTCAAGGACTTTTAAAATTTCTGAATGACTAGAGTTTGGAACTCGAACTAATATCGGGAAATCAAGCGCTCTACCAACTGCAAGACAACTGTCTATTCGAGATCTATCAAAGGGAAAATGTTCAGAGTCTAAAATTATGAAATCTAAACCAGACACAGCTAGTATCTCGACCATCTCTATAGAAGGTGTCCTAACAAATGTTCCGAGTAATGGTACTTGTTTCTCCATCTTAGTTTTTAGACTTTCATTTTCCATTCTCTTTTCTCCATCTTAGTTTTTTTTATTTTTCCATTCCCTTAACGCTTCTCCGAAAGCAGTGAATAATTTAAGAGAAGTAGCATCATCCATAGCCCGATACTCTGGGTGCCACTGTACTGACATTGTAAAACCAGGGGAGTCCTTGACATAAATAGCTTCTGGTGTCCCATCTTTTGAATATCCATCAATACAAATACGAGAGCCTGGCTCTTTAATACCCTGACCATGCAAAGAATTGGTAATTACTGAGTTCGCTCCAAATAACTTACTAAATGGCCCACCCTTTGTAAATTTTACCTCATGCCTAGGAGCAAACTTCTCTTCAATTGTACCTTCAGGCGGCATACGGTGATTCATTCTTCCGGGAAGTTCCCTAATTTCCGGGTGCAAGGATCCACCCATTGCCACATTTACCTCTTGAAAACCTCGACATATACCAAAGAAAGGCTGGCCACGCTCAACACACGCTTTAACCAAAGGCAATGCTATAGAATCTCGATGTCTATCGAAATCTCCATGCGCAGGTGTTTCTAATTCACCATATTCTGCCGGGTGAACATTAGGTCGACCACCGGTCAATAAAAACCCGTCACAAATTTCTAATAGTTCATTTACACTCAAAAGCTCCGGGTTTGCTGGGAAAATTAAGGGTATTGCTTTCGAAGCACCAGAAATCGCTTCTGCATTCATTTTACCGCTACCGTCAACCTCATATTGATTATTAACAACTGCAGTATTACTAATTATGCCAACAACAGGCCGGATCATTTATGTTTTCCTTAAACTATTCTCTTTTTAAATTATATTTGAACCCAATATTCAATATGAAATCTCTTTATTTTGATTTTACATTGACCATAGTGTAATCAACTTTCGGGAACCAAGCCAGCGAATGAGATACCATAATTAGCAGTTATGGCATCATTTTCAGAAGTATCACCAGTGACACCAACTGCACCAATTACTGAACCTTTCTTATCCCTAACTAAGACGCCTCCGGGCACCGGAATTACTTTTCCCTCAAATAAACCGTTAACAGCACTCATGAAATAAGCCTGAGATTCGGCTCTAGCCATTTGAGATGATCCAGACATACCCAGCATAATCGAACCATAAGCTTTCGCTCGTGCGATATCAAATCGTCCAGGACTTGCATTGTCCTCCCTTTCAAAAGCTAACACGTGGCCTCCTGAGTCTAGAACAATAACTGATAAAGGCTTTAGTTTTAACTCCCGACCTTTTTTAATCGTATTACGAATAATGACTTTAGCTTTATTCAAAGTTATCGACGCCATTTTATATCCTCTTAGATAGATTTAACTATAATTTTATTAAATTAGACATATTTTCTGATCACATATTACCGAATTATAATTTAGATAATATAAAGTCACTTTGAGTCTTACTATGGTCGAAAGAACACTTTACAACAACCAAATATAGAAATTTTGGGTTAATTAAATGAAAACTAAAAATAATAATAAAAACTTTCTAAAAAATTATAGAGTACCAAATTTTCTTATAGATGATGTATATCTAAACTTTGTTTTGCTACCGACAAAAACTGTTGTGAAAAGCAAGATTAAATTCAAAATTAACCCGGAAGCAGAAAATACTGATTTTTATTTGCTGGGGGAAAACCTAAAATTGATGGTAGCAAAAATTGATGGTGACGTAGTTTATCCAAAGTTTACATCAAACGGCATTACTCTAGATGTACCCAATACCCCATTTGTTTGGGAGGCAGAGGTTGAAATAAATCCTAAAGCTAACACCTTACTTGAGGGTTTATATATCTCTGGAGATATATATACCACGCAGTGTGAAGCCGAAGGTTTTAGGAGAATAACATATTATCCGGATCGCCCAGATATTTTAACGACCTTCACAGTAAGAATAGAGAGCGACAAACCTGTTTTATTGTCAAACGGAAATCTAATAAACTCGGGTCCAGGATTTGCAGAATGGCATGATCCATGGCCAAAGCCATCCTATCTTTTTGCACTAGTTGCAGGGGATTTGGTTAAATATTCTGACCATTTCTTAAGTCAGTCGGGAAAAATAATTGACCTTAACATATGGGTAAGAAAAGGTGATGAGTCAAAATGCTGGTTTGCTATGGAATCACTCAAGAAAGCCATGAAATGGGACGAAAAAACCTATGGTCTCGAATATGATCTAAATCTTTTTAATATAGTAGCCATAGATGATTTCAATATGGGTGCTATGGAGAATAAGGGGTTAAATATATTTAATTCTGCGGCTGTTTTAGCTACTCCCGAGACAGCAACAGACATGAACTATGAGAGGATAGAATCAATTATTGCGCACGAATATTTTCATAACTGGACTGGCAATAGAGTCACATGTCGAGACTGGTTCCAATTATGCTTGAAAGAAGGTTTAACGGTATTTCGCGATCAACAGTTTACCTCTGATACGCGATCCGAAGTTATCAAGAGAATCAGTGATGTCAAAGATCTGAGATCACGCCAATTTAGAGAAGACTCTGGGCCCTTAGCACATCCAGTGAGGCCTGAAGAATTTGTTGAAATCAACAATTTTTATACTGCTACAATATATGAAAAAGGTGCCGAAATAATAAGCATGCTTAAATTGTTAGTGGGAGATAGGGATTATTATAAAGCGGTCAGGTTATACTTCTCTAGACATGATGGCGAAGCCTGCACAATTGAGGACTGGCTAAGTTGCTTCGAGGATACGACTGAACGTAATTTAACCCAATTTAAGTTATGGTATCAAAGTATCGGAACGCCAGAAATTCACGTGAAAGAAACCTACATTAATAATACCTTAACGATTACCCTTACTCAACGAAATTCAAAAACCGCTACACCTTATAAAGACCCTTTGCTAATTCCAGTTTCTTTAGGCCTTCTTAATAAAAATGGAAAAGAAATAATCTCTACAACAATTCTAGAATTCAGTAAGACAAAGCAAGAATTCAAATTTGATAATCTAACCTCAAAACCTATTATATCTCTACTAAGAGGTTTTTCTGCACCTGTTATACTTAAGCACTCAAGACCTCTGGAAGAATATGCTTTTTTACTTAATAATGACACAGACGCGTTCAATAAGTGGGAATCAAGCAGAATACTTTGTTTGAAAATTTTAACTTCTGTTGGGCAAACTAAGGCCGACGCAAGTAAACTGTATCTATCCGCAATAGGTAAAATAGCAAATAATTTTAATATAGAACCAGGGCTCAAGGCTCTACTACTTACTATACCTACTCAAGAGGACGTTACTAAAGAACTAGTAAGGTTTGGTAAAAAAATTGATCCTGATAAAATTTTTAAATCTATTAAAGAGTTTGAAATAGCACTGGCTGATCACTTGGATAGCAATCTAATGACATTATATTCCGATAACTTTGTATCTGGGTCTTACAACTCAAATGCAATAGATGATGGTAAAAGAGCGCTAAGATCCGTTATATTAAAATTGATATCTTGTAGAGACTCAGGGAAAACTGCAGAGATACAATTCGAGCAATCTAACACTATGCAAGAGCAATTAAGCGCGCTTGGTTGCTTGGTCGAATTCGGAAAACCTAATATCCATCTTCAAAAATTTTTTATGCAATGGCAAAATGAACGTTTAGTCATCGACAAATGGTTTGCAATTCAAATTGTTCGAAGTCACCCTAATGATACAATAAACAAAATAGATGCCTTAACCAAACATCCATTATTTGATATGCTAAACCCAAATCGCTTTCGAGCCGTATTTGGATCATTAATTGCAAACTCTGTAGCTTTTCATCAAGAATCGGGGATCGGTTACGCAAAGTTAGCAGAGTGGATAATCCAGCTGGACTCCCAAAACCCACAAACCGCTGCTCGTATTTGTACTGCCTTTGACGATTGGTCAATCTATGATAACGCCCGACAAGAAAAAATTCAGTACGAACTGAAAAAGATTCTGGATCAAAAGAATTTAAGTAAAGATACCACTGATATAATAGTAAGAATTTTAGACTGATAAATTAGTATACAATGCTTATTCAGTTAGCTTTGGCAAGTATTTCATTATTGTTGTCGAATTGAAAAGAATAAAGAAACGCAACTTATTAAAGATTTTAAAAAAATAGCTTTTTTTTTGGGATTGGGGCATGGTATTAAGTACCTAAATATTAAAGAAAGATAGTATATGTTAGACCTTGAATACAAATCTCCAAAAGTTACTGTTATTTCGGGCACAAAATTTGACTGGGAAATAGTAGTTGGCCTTGAGGTACATGCTCAGGTGTCTTCAGAAGCAAAACTATTCTCTGGTGCCTCAACGTCATTTGGAGCCGAACCCAACTCAAACGTAGCATTTGTAGACGCCGGAATGCCAGGAATGCTCCCAGTTATAAATGAGGAGTGCGTTACACTGGCGGTTAAGACGGGATTAGGTTTAAAAGCTAAAATTAATTTATATTCAGCGTTTGATCGAAAAAACTACTTCTACCCTGATTTGCCACAGGGTTATCAGATCAGCCAACTTTATCATCCTATCGTTGGTGAAGGACAAGTACTTGTGAATTTACAACCAGGAATTGCCAGGGTAGTACGAATTGAACGTATTCATCTTGAACAAGATGCAGGGAAATCAGTTCACGATCTAGATCCATCCTCTTCCTTTGTTGACCTTAATCGCACAGGAGTCGCGTTGATGGAAATCGTTAGTAAGCCAGATATAAGGAGCGGTGAAGAAGCAACCGCATATATATCAAAAATTAGACAAATAATGAGATATCTGAATACATGTGACGGTAATATGCAGAATGGTAATCTACGAGCAGATGTAAATATTTCTGTCTGCAAGCAAGGCGCGTATGAAAAATACCAGGACACCCAAGACTTCTCATACCTTGGAACGCGATGTGAAATAAAAAATATGAATTCACTAAAATTTATCCAACAAGCGATTGATACCGAAGCCCGTCGACAAATTGGCATTTTAGAAGCTGGCGAAACTATCGCCCAAGAGACACGGCTTTATGACCCTGATAAAAATGAAACAAGACCCATGAGATCGAAGGAAGAAGCGCAAGACTATAGATACTTTCCCTGCCCCGATCTAATGCCACTGACAATAGACGAGGCCTGGGTCGACGAAATATCATCCAATTTAATAGAATTGCCTGACGAGAAGCGAAACCGTTTCATCCGTGAATATCTTTTAAGTGAATATGATGCTGATGTACTAACAGCTGATTTAGAAACAGCAAACTATTTTGAGAAAGTTGCAAAAAATAGAGATGGGAAAATCTCAGCTAATTGGGTAATTAACGAATTATTTGGCCGACTAAAAAAAGATAATGATAAAAATATATTGGATAGTCCAATCTCATATGATCAGCTTGGTGGAATAATTGATCTCATAATTAGCGACGAAATTTCTGGCAAAATAGGTAAAGATCTATTTGAAATAATCTATTTAGAAGGCGGAGTGCCGTCAGAAATAGTAGATCAAAGAGGGATGCGACAGGTTTCTGACACATCAGCTATAGAAAAAGCATTAAATGAAATTATCAGTAACAACCCCAGCCAAGTGGCAAAAGCAAAACATAATCCAAAATTAGCCGGCTGGTTCGTCGGGCAGGTTATGAAAGCTACTTCTGGTAAGGCCAATCCAAAACTAGTAAATGACCTGGTTCAAGAAAAATTGAGAGATGTATAATTACAAAGCTTTGAAATTTTCAAGCAGATATTTTAAGAGCTAAAGCATGAATTTTTTCCAAGATTTCGGGACCTAAAGCTGTGTGAACTTCTCTATGTTGCTCTAACCTTGTTTTGCCAAAAAAATATTCTGAACGAATCTCAACATTGAAATGACTTTCTACCCCTTCTTTAAAACCGGCATGACCGCGGTGACTTTCAGTGTCATCTACAACTGCTAAGTACGATGGTTTAAACTCGTCACGAAGTTTTTTTTCAATTAATTTAGCAATTTTCATATTTTTACCAATCTTTGCTCTTCAACTCTCTGAATAAAACACTAAACTCTTTTTTCCTGACTCGGAAAGGTATGTAAATGGCAGATCAAAAAAAATTCGACCCATTTGGATTTGATATCTCAGTTTCGACCGACAAAAAGAGACGCGCCAAGGGACGACGAGGAATGTCCGGTGCAGTCGAAACCTCACAAAGAAGCTGTTCAGTGCCTAATTGTTCAGAGTCTGGAAAATATAGAGCCCCTAAATCGCCAGACGTATTAGATGACTTTTATTGGTTTTGCAAAGATCACATACGAGAATATAATTTAAAATGGAATTTTTTTGAAACTCATACTCAAGAAGAAATGGAGCGTCAAATGGCATCGGACCGAGTATGGGATCGTCCTACCAAGCCTTTCAAAATGGGTGAAGAACAACGTGCATGGTCACGACTAGGCGTAGACGACCCAATGGCCGTGTTGGGCGGTAATGCTACACAAAACCCCGGCAAACATGCTGGCGGGTTAGGTAGAAAATTACCACCAAAAGAAAGACAAGCATTAGAAATCTTAAACGGAAATGCTAGTATGGATAAACAAGAGATCCGAGCGCTTTATAAAAGTTTGGTAAAAGACCTTCATCCAGATATGAATGGAGGAAACCGAGCTGACGAAGATCAACTTCAAAAAGTAGTCTGGGCTTGGGATCAAATCAAAGACAGTAGAAATTTTTAAGGAATGGAAAAAAACGAAGGCTTATACGCCAAACTAGGATTCATCCATTTAAAATGATAAATTGGTATAAAAAAATAAAAAATAAAAATTATGGCTTTCTCTTGCTCTTAATGCCATTTTATTGCATTGCAAAAGATATCCCATTTTCAGTTGTAAAGGAAGAAAAATGGCCGACGGCAGTACAGATCTAAATATAAACCTTACCAAAGAAATTGACGTTGGTAAGGTTTTCGGTTTTGACAGTAAAATGAAGGTGAAATCTTTTGCTGAAAAGTCAGACCGAGTTCCAGAAATTGATTCCACTTATAAGTTCGATCCCGATACAACATTAGCGATAATAGCTGGCTTCATACACAACCGACGAGTTATGATTCAAGGTTATCATGGAACAGGTAAGTCGACCCATATTGAGCAAGTGGCTGCTAGATTAAACTGGTCCTGTGTAAGGGTTAATTTAGACAGCCATATAAGTCGTATAGATTTGATCGGCAAAGATGCAATCAAGCTAAAGGATGGGGTTCAAGTAACCGAGTTTCAAGAAGGTATATTGCCATGGGCATTAAGGAGTCCAACTGCGATTGTCTTTGATGAATATGACGCAGGACGACCCGATGTCATGTTTGTGATTCAGAGAGTATTGGAAACTGACGGAAAACTTACACTCCTAGATCAAAATAAAGTGATAAGCCCTCATAAATACTTTAGAATATTTTCAACTGCAAATACTGTAGGTCTTGGAGACACCACGGGCCTTTATCATGGAACACAGCAAATAAATCAGGGACAAATGGATCGCTGGTCACTTGTTGCAACATTAAATTACCTAGATCATGATGTTGAAAGTGAAATTGTTTTATCAAAAGCGCCAAACTATTCGACTGAAGGTGGGAAAAAAATTATTTCTCAAATGGTTACCGTAGCAGATCTAACTAGAACAGCATTTACAAACGGTGATTTATCGACGGTGATGTCACCTCGAACAGTTATAGCATGGGCTCATAACGCAACTATCTTTGGAGATGTAGGTTATGCATTTAGGACATCTTTTCTGAATAAATGTGATGAACTTGAACGAGAAACAGTTGCAGAATTTTACCAACGATGCTTTGACGAGGAGCTGCCAGAAAGTGCAGCGTCTGTAAGTCTTGGCTAGTCAACCCGACAAACAGAACCCCGCGGAGCCCTTCAAAAAAGCGCTTAAGGAAGCTACAAAGACTTTAGCTAACGACTCAGAAGTTGGTGTTTCATTTTCAGTAGATCCATCAAGCATGACAGATGATCAAATTAAGCTACCTCAAGTTACAAGAAAAATGACGAAATCGGAAGTTCTTCTAGCACGAGGTACCGCAGACTCTTTCGCGTTAAGACGCAGATTTCACAATCCTTCTACAAGCTCTCGATATGAGCCCCAGGGTAATATTGCCAGGGAACTTTACGATGCAATGGAAACTGCCAGATGTGAGGCACTAGGAGCTAGATTTATGCCCGGCACCGCAGGTAATATTGATGTTAAAATAGAAACAGATGCGAATTCTAAGGGATATGGGGATATCACAGAGGCCGCAAAGGCTCCATTACCAGTTGCCGCAGGTTATTTAATCCGACATATGGCAACAGGTCGTGAGCTTCCTCCCGCAGCGCAAAACGTAATGGATCTCTGGAAAGATTTTATCCAGGACTCAGCAGGTAGTACAATGGATAGGCTCCAAGATGTCTTGGATAATCAAAAAGATTTTGCAAAGTTCACTAGAAAAATTATTCAGGAGCTTGGTTACGGTGATCAGTTGGGTGATGATCCAGATGATTCAAACGACAACCAAGATGATTCAGAAAATGATGAAACTCAGAACGAGCAAGACGAAAATCAAAACATAGATGAAGGATCTGAAGAAAGTGAGTCCAGTAGTGAACAATTCCAAGAAGAGGAACAGGATTCTAGTCAAGGTACAGCAAGCCAAGAGGAGATAAGTGACACAGATGCTAATGAGGAGACAGATTTACCAGAGGGTGAGGCACCAACCGACCCGCCAGTACCATTACCACATTCAGCTGCTGATCCAAACTACAACGTTTATTCTACTAATTTTGACGAAGAAATTCGCGCCGAGGAGCTTGCGGAAACTGTTGAACTAGAAAGATTAAGATCCTACTTGGATCAGCAGCTAGATCCCCTAAAGGGAGCAGTCTCAAGACTAGCAAATAAACTTCAGAGACTTTTACAAGCTCAGCAAAATAGAAGTTGGGAGTTTGATTTAGAAGAAGGTATCTTAGACTCCGGTAGACTGGCTAGGATAGTTTCAAATCCAACAACGCCACTCTCATTCAAGGTGGAAAAGGATACTGAATTCAAAGATACCTGTGTAACTTTATTGTTAGATAACTCGGGTTCAATGCGTGGTCGTCCAATTTCGATAGCTGCTATATGCGCAGATATCTTAGCAAGAACACTAGAACGCTGTAATGTTAAAACAGAAATACTAGGGTTTACTACGAGAGCATGGAAGGGTGGACAATCACGAGAAACATGGTTGGAACGTGGACGCAAGGCACAACCGGGAAGGTTAAATGACCTTAGGCATATAATCTATAAATCGGCAGACTCTCCGTGGAGACGCACACGTTCAAATCTAGGTTTGATGATGAAAGAGGGCTTACTAAAAGAGAATATAGATGGTGAGGCACTTGAATGGGCTCACTCACGGCTATCCTATCGATCAGAGGCTAGAAAAATTCTTATGGTTATAAGTGATGGGGCACCAGTAGATGATTCAACGTTATCAGTGAATTCATCAAATTATCTTGAAAAGCATTTAAGAGATGTAATAGAAATGATCGAAAAAAAACGTATCGCAGAGCTAATTGCAGTCGGTATTGGCCACGATGTTACAAGATATTATAAGAGAGCCGTCACAATAACAGATGTAGAACAACTGGCCGGTGCTATGACAGAACAGCTAGCCAGTCTTTTTGATCCAAAAGCCAAACTATAAGAGTTAAATTTGAAAATGATACAAAAGTTTGACGACCAAAAAAATACACAAAATCTAGAAAAACGGTTAAGTAATCTTCGTATTAAAATGAAATTCAATGCGTTAGATGGATACTTAGTGCCTAGAGCCGATTTCTTCCAGGGTGAATACGTCGCGGCTCCCGACGAAAGACTAGCTTTCATTACAGGCTTCTCCGGCTCTGCAGGATTCTGCTGCGTTCTTAAAAAGAGAGCAGCTATATTTGTTGATGGAAGATATAGAATACAAGTTAAAAAAGAAGTACCCAATAGTTATGAAATTGTTCATTGGCCAGAAAGAAAACTATGGGAATGGTTAAAAGATAATATTTCGAGCGGTATAATAGGGTACGACCCAGATCTCCACACAAGTGCAGAAATTGAATTATTGGAAAGTAACCTTATAACCGATAATATAACTTTTTCCAGAACCCATAATTTAATAGATTTTATTTGGAAAAAACGGCCTCTCTACCAGAATAACTATATTTCAGAACATAAACACGAGTACGCTGGAAAAAAAAGCTTAGCAAAATGTCAAGATGTTGCAAACATTCTGGTTAAGGACGATCAGAAACAATGCGTTTTAACAGACCCAGAAAGTATTTCATGGTTATTAAATATAAGGGGAAAGGATGTACCTAGAACACCCGTAGTACAAGCTTGCGCGGTAATCAATTCAAATAGTAAAGTAGATTTATTTATAAACTTGAATAAACTGAACAACTACTCGTTAGAAAATTTAACCCATGTAACGATATACCCATTCTCAGAATTTAAAGACCATCTCCGTACACTGGTGGGGAAGACCCGCATAGATTATCAAAAAACTCCTATCTCTATAAAGGATTGCATTTCAGATTATGTTTTTTGTGAAGACCCCTGTATTTTGCCAAAAGCAATCAAAAATTCTGTAGAACTACAAGGCACTAGAAAAGCTCATCTTCGTGATGCAATTTCTATTATTAGGTTTTTGGCCTGGTTGGATAGTCAAATACCGGGTAAATTTACAGAAATAGATGCTGTTACAAAACTAGAAAACCTTCGCCAGCTTCATCCTGATTTTCAAGACATAAGTTTTGATACAATTGCAGGTTCTGGAGCAAATGGTGCCCTACCCCATTATCGAGTTACCAGAAAAACAAATAGAAAAATTCAAAATGGTGAAATCTTGTTAGTCGACTCAGGAGCACAATATTTTGATGGAACTACAGACATAACACGATCAATTTCGATTGGAAAACCTTCATTAGAACAAAAAAAGTTCTATACTCTTGTCCTAAAAGGTATGGTTTCAATAAGTAAATTGAGGTTTCCTCGTGGATTATCCGGCAGAGATATCGACGCACTGGCTAGAGTCCCGCTTTGGAATGTTGGACATGATTATGATCATGGGACTGGTCACGGTGTTGGAGTTTATTTAAGCGTCCACGAAGGACCTCAAAGGATTAGCAGAGCTAATCATGAAATCTTAAGAGAAGGTATGATCGTATCAAATGAACCCGGGTTTTATAAAGAGTCCAGCTTCGGAATTCGAATAGAAAATTTACTGATTGTTAAAAAAGCTCCATCTTTGGGTAATGATAGCAAAAGGGACATGTTGACATTTGAAACATTGAGTTTTGCGCCTTTCGATAGAAAACTAATACAGAAAAGTATTTTGAACGCTGAAGAAGTTAAATGGATCGACAAATACCATAAAAACATTCTATCAAAAATAAAAGTACCCACGGACAATTTACCTTGGTTAGAAAAAGCCACACGTCCTTTAAAGTAGTTGTTGTTTACTCTTATTAAGAATGCTCCTCTTCCGCTCTAGAACTTAACGCTTTATTGAATTCTTTAAGCGAGTCAGTGTGATAAATTAAACCTACCAATTTTGGACTATCATCAAGTAAGTGAACCTCAACAATAGGTATAAAAGTACAGTTAAGTTTATCAAAAATTGGCATTGCTTCCTCAAGAGTGACGTCCAATGATAAATATGTGCCCTCCCTTATCATTTCCTGGGCAAGGTCAATATCTGTTTTTTTACAGCTTTCAGTCTTTCTTAAGAAATCTAGTACTTTAAGTGTTGACAAGAGCACTGCTTGTGGACCGGCAGCTAAATGTATCCCTCTTCGCTCAATTTGGGTTAGAAAAAAAGATTGATATACTAATTTACTTGAAATTACTATTGAAAACGATACTGCAACCATTACAGCTAAACCTGTTTGCCAATCACCTGTTAATTCAAATACTATGAGCGTTGTTGATATTGGGGCGCCCAGTACAGCAGCAGATACTGCGCCCATTCCTGCCAGAGCATAGATGGTCTGAGCTCCTGATAATGTTGGGAAAATACCAGTCGCTACCCACCCAAACGCCAAACCAGTTAGAGCGCCTATCATTAATGAAGGAGAAAAAACCCCTCCGCCCATCCGACCACCTACCGTTATGGAAACCGCTAAGACTTTCAATATAGCAAATATGATCGCTTCACGAAGTAAAATTTGTCCTGTCAAAGCCTCAGAAATAGTCTCATAACCAACCCCAACTATATGTGGGAACCATATAGCCAAACACCCTAAGAGAACACCAGCTAAAGCAGGTCTCGTCCAACGCTTTAATCCAGAAAGATCCTGTAACGCATTCCCAATATCCTCTGCCCAAAATAAGGCCTTCATTAATATTACAGCAACCAAGCCCGAACATAGACCAAGTAAAATGAATGCTGGCAGCTCAATATAAAAACCTAAGGTATTTATTGTGGGAAGAATGAACTCAGTTACATCACCAAAAGTCAATCTGTTTATAACAGTACCCGTAACACTTGCAATCACGATCGGCGCAAACGAATGGATAGCAAAATGTCTAAGAATTACTTCTAATGCGAATAATGCTCCAGCTATAGGCGCATTAAAGCTGGCCGATACCGCTCCTGCAACAGCACATCCAAGTAAATCTCTGGTTGTTACTGAGTCAACTCTAACACGTTCACATATCCACCCAGAAATTACTGCCGCAAAATGAACAACAGGTCCTTCTCTCCCAGAAGACCCGCCCGAACTCAATGTAATTAGAGATGCTAGTGCAGATGCGATACCCCCGCGTTTATCAATTTTACCGTTATTAACTGCTGCATCTTGAATTACATCTGCAACCGATTTGGCTCGGCCGTCATCAGTAAAAAAATGCAATATAAGACCTACTATAAGCCCACCAATCATCGGTATAAGTAGCTTCCAATACCAATTTAAATTTAAAACTATTTCCGTGAAACTCCTAATTTCATCAGAGCCGTAAAATAAACTTTGAAAGATTTGGATTCCTTGTTTGAAGCCAATCGCAGCCAGTCCTGAAATAGTCCCGATTAATATAGCCAAGGCCCAAAATTTTATTTGATTTGGAAATCCGTTAGTAAAGGTTTTAAAATCTCGTTGGAAAGAAGTACTAAGCCAATGTACCGGCCTTAATAATAACTGCTTAAGTGGTTCAGCCATTTGTTTTCCTTGTTACTTTCAATTAACCTATATTATGAATAGAATACCATGAATAATTTAAAGTTTTAGGTCTATATTATGAATAATACTCTTGCTGTAAAAACTCTTAAAGA
>JBMYRX010000046.1:0-15169 GCA_049602715.1 Paracoccaceae bacterium
CCGAATTATGCAACCATCACCTCGATCCCAATTCCATGGGAAAAATGCAAACGTGCATCTTTTCCCTGTAACAGAATCGAGATCTCCTCCAACATTTTCAATACCTAATATTCCGTTATTAAAAAGCTTGTTATGAACAGGTTCCCATTCTGGAAAGGCTTCCTTCCAATCTACTCCATCCGACCATTCAAGGTACTCTGATTCCAAATGAGGTAGTATTGGGCCATTTCTTTGAGGTCCAATTGCTGTAGCTAAAGGATGGTCGTTTGCTTGCGTGTCATGGCCAACGACTTTAATGCCCTTCTCTACGATCCAATCAGCGGCAGATGGTACAAGTCCAGGACAATAAGCGAAATAATCGCCGTCCTCATATTGTTTGTGCCAACCGGTATTAATGATCAGTACATCGTTTTTTCTAATTGCATGACCGCAGGCTTCCTCTAGATCATCACCAGTGATCTGTTCCCACTTTTTTTTAGGAATAGAGACAACCAATCCAGTTCCAAAAAAATGAGGAAGAGGGACTTCGTCGATGAATGGTGTTCCCTGTACTACGTGCGCTGGGGCATCAATGTGGGTTGTTACATGCATTGTTGTAGTTATAGTTTGACTAAGAACGCCAGACTTTGCCATATAGTGTTTTCTTTCAATAGCAACATCTTTAAAATATGGCCAGTTTGGACACTGAAAGCCAAACCTGTGACTCAAGTTGTAAAATTCTAATCCCATTTCGTTATTTGTATTTTCGTTAAAGTCTATTCCTCGAATGTTAATGGTCATTAAAATTGCCCCTTTTCCAATGTTTAAAAAATTGTAAAGTACTCTTAAGGTAAAACGACTAGTATTTTACAAATAAATTTATATTTAATAGTGGTATAGTCGCATTGCTATACAGTCAATAAAATTAGACTTATAAGTGGAATTGAAATTCATTAGTAACAAGAGTTAGAAAAAATGCCTGAAATTGAACCAAAAGATAAATCCCTAAAAGAATTAAGTGGAATTCATTTGTGGCACGCACCAATGTCAAGCTGCTCCCAACGTGTTCGATTGGTACTATCAGAGACACAAAAAATATTCATTAGCCATCTTGTTAATTTAGAGAAAGATGAGCACTCTTCAGAAAGCTATCAATCTATACACCCTAATGGTTTGGTTCCAGCGCTTGTGGCCGATGGTCGTCTTTTCATTGAGTCTGTGGATATTATTGAATACCTTTCTAAAGAAAACCCTGACTTTTTCGAAGATGGTTATAAAGATCTTTTAAGGGATGCAGATATATTTCAAATGGATTTAAAGCTGTTAACATTTGAATTTCTATTTAGGGGTGCTCCACCACCTTCCAAAGAAGTATTCGAAAAATTTCAAAAATCTCACAAAAATGATTGGTTGAAAAAGTTTAGAATTGATTTTTCTAACGGGTTTGAAAGACAACGTATAAAAGATGCTGTTATTAGAACTTCTAAAGCCTTCAATAAGCTCGAAATGTGCTTAAGCGATGGGCGGATGTATTTGTCGGGAAATAATTTTTCTTTAAGCGATATTGCTTGGATTCCTAATTTTCATAGATTTAATTTAATGAAGTGGTCATTTGAAAGAACACCAAACTTAAAGCGTTGGTTTGCATTGGTTTCTCAGCGTCTAAGTTACAACGAAGCCATTCTTGAGTGGCAACCCGAAGAACTTATCCAAATGTTAGAAGGATACACGATAGATCGAATCTCGGCTGGGACAGGTATAAGCTCATTCCAGAGGGATATTAAAGACAAGAAGAAATAATTTTCACATGGTTTTTATTTCAATTCTTTCTAAAAATATAATTTAAAGGGAGTGTCTATGGGGAAGATAAAAAATATACTTTTTATAATGGCGGACCAACTTCGTTGGGATTATTTGTCTTGTTATGGCCATCAGCATTTGCATACCCCAAACATCGATAAAATAGCTGCCAAAGGCGTAAGATTCGATAATGCTTTTGTTCAGTCGCCTGTATGTGGTCCTTCGAGGGCGTCATTCTATACGGGACGAACAGTGTTCAGTCACGGATCAACATGGAACCGAGTACCGCTACCGATTGGCGAACTTACCTTGGGTGATTACCTTAGGCCGCTAGGAGTTAAGACTGCTGTAGTTGGTAAAACACATATGGAACCCGACAGAGAAGGGATGGCGCGTCTTGGCCTAAATAGTAATACAGACATTGGTGTAGTGATATCGCAACCAGGATTCGATCCTTATGAGCGAGATGACGGTCTTCATCCAAACAAAGTTCTTAAGAAACGAGGTGGTAAATTACGTTATAATGATTGGTTAAGAGAAAAAGGGTATCCGGGAGAAAACCCTTGGAACGATTTTGCTAATTCTGCGGATGGTAAAGATGGTGAAATATTATCAGGGTGGTATCTACAAAACTCAAAATTACCTGCCAGAATTAAGGAAGAGCATTCTGAAACAGCCTATATGACTATGCGGGCTCGCGACTTTATTAAACAAACCGGCGACACGCCGTGGCTCTGTCACTTGAGTTACATTAAACCACATTGGCCTTATATGGCTCCTGCTCCGTATCATAACTTGTATGGTTCTAATACTTTCAAGGAAGTAATCAGGAAAAATTCTGAGAAAGAAAACCCACATCCCGTATATGATGCATTTATGAAAATGGAAGTCAGTCAAACTTTTTCAACTGCGGGAGTACGTGAAACTGTATTACCAGCTTATATGGGTATGATTAAACAGATAGATGATCATTTGGGGAATTTATTTACTTGGATGGAGGAGCAAGGAAAAACAGAAGAAACAATGATTGTTATTACGTCGGATCATGGTGATTATTTGGGGGATCATTGGCTTGGTGAGAAAGAGCTTTTCCACGAAGTTTCCGTTCGAGTTCCACTTATAGTATACGATCCTAGAAAGGAAGCTGACAAAACTCGTGGGACGGTAGTTAATGAACTTGTCGAGGCGATCGATCTAGTACCAACATTTCTGGAGGTAACTGGAGCACCACCGGCAGATCACCGATTGGAAGGAGTATCCCTAGAACCACTCTTGCACGGAAAAAAGTTTGATACGTGGCGTCAATCTGTATTTTCAGAAATAGATTACTCATTCTATAAAGCACGAGATATCTTGGACGTAGGAAATTATGATGCCAGAGGCTATATGATTAGAACCAATGAATGGAAATATATCTATTTTCGAGGATTTGACTCTCAGTTGTTTAATTTAAAGGATGATCCTAGTGAGTTTAAAGATTTGGGTCGAGATCCAAGTTATGAAGACATAAGAAATGAAATGCACGGTATACTTTTAGACCGTTTGACTTCAAGAAAAAATAGAGTGGCAATGTCAGATAAATCGCTGGAGGGTGCTCGTGGTAAAGAAACGCCTGATGGTATATTGATCGGTAAATGGTAGAATTCTAATTAGGAGGTAGGATTTGATGGATGCGCATATTGTAGGTTGGGGGCATACCCCCTTTGGACGTATGTCAGAGTCCGTAGAAGAATTAGTTTGTCAAGCTGCAAAGGAAGCGATTTCACATGCTAATATAGATCCAAGAGAAATAGATAGTATATGGCTCGGGCACTATAATGGAGGATTAGTTTCAGATGGATTCATATCATCTTTAGCTTTGCAAGTCAGTCCAGATCTCAGATTTACTCCTGCTACGCGATTAGAGAATGCCTGTGCCTCAGGATCAGCGGCGGTATTTGCGGCACGTAATGCAATTCAAGCTAGGACAGCCAAAGTGACTTTAGTTATTGGTGTTGAAAAAATGACTGCTAAAGATACAAAAGGAGTAGCAGAGTCATTGATGACTGCCTCATATCAAGCTGAAGAAGGTGGCATTACTTTTCCACAAGTTTTTGGGCGCTATGCTGATGTATATTTCCAAGCCTATGGCGATAAATCCGAGATTTTAGCGCGTATTGCGGCAAAAAATCATACTAATTCTGTAAAAAATCCATTAGCTCAGATGCAAAAAGATGTAGGTTTTGATTTTTGTAATTTAGTCAGTGAAAAAAATCCAATAGTGGCGTCACCTTTGCGCTTGACCGATTGTTCGCTAATTTCGGACGGAGCTGCTGCGCTGATAATGGTAGCGGATGATATGTCAAATGATTTTGATAGGGCGGTGTCATTCAAGGCGGGGGTTCAAGTAAATGATTTCTTACCAATGTCGTCGCGAGATATATTAAAGTTTGAAGGGCCCACTGAGGCTTTTAGGAGAGCTTTTATGGAAGCAAAAATAGAGGTGTCTGATCTTGATTTTGCAGAGGTTCATGATTGCTTCACTATCGCAGAACTCCTTATTTATGAGGCTATGGGTTTAGCAAAGCCGGGACGCGGATCAGATTTAGTTTTGGACGGCACGGTTCATTCTGATGGGGCTTTACCTATTAATCTTTCTGGTGGTTTAAAGGCTAAGGGTCATCCTGTTGGGGCAACGGGCGTATCTATGCACGCTTTGACAGCGTCTCAAATAAGCGGTGAAGCTGGGACATTACAAAAAGACGGTGCTGGCTTAGGCTGTATTTTTAACATGGGCGGTTCGGGTGTGGCAAATTATTGTTCAATTTTAGAAAACGCAGGTTAGAATCTAAATGGTTAAGGAAACAAAAAATATACTTTTTGTTATGTATGATCAATTACGATTTGATTATTTAAGTTATGCTGGTCACAAAACTCTAAAGACTCCAAACTTTGATAAGGTCGCGGCTCAAGGTGTGAACTTCACTAACGCCTATGTGCAATCGCCGGTTTGTGGCGCCAGTAGAATGAGTACATATACTGGCAGGTATGTTTCCAGTCATGGGGCGTCTTGGAATAAATTCCCACTGAGAGTCGGTGAAATCACCTTAGGAGATCATTTACGAAAATTGGGTATGGATTGTTGGTTATTAGGCAAGACTCATATGGAAATTGATGAAGAGGGTATGGCTCGCCTTGGTATTGATAAGGGTAGTTTAATAGGAGTGCGTCAGGCGGAGTGTGGATTTGATCCCTGGGTTCGAGATGATGGTCTACACGGAAATGGTCCGAAAGGTAATTACGGAGAGAATGATGGCTCTTACAATACGTACTTAAAAAATAAGGGCTATGACGGCGAAAACCCTTGGGCAGATTATGCCAACGGTTCTGTAGAAAATGGAAAGCTTGCCTCTGGTTGGTTTCTTGAAAATGCGGATAAGCCTGCAAATATTAATGAACAAGACAGCGAGACTCCTTGGTTAACAAGAGAGGCTATAAAGTTTCTTGATAATGTTGAAAAACCTTGGTGTGCACATGTGAGTTATATTAAACCACATTGGCCTTATATAGTTCCAGCCCCGTATCATAACATGTATAACAAGGATGATGTGCAACAGCTAATTCGAGACGCAAAAGAGACAGAAAACCCAAATCCAGTATTTGAGGCTTTTTTTAATAATAAGATAGCCAAAACTTTTCAAAATGAAGAAGCTCGGACTAAAGCAATTATAGCGTATATGGGATTAATAAAGCAATGTGATGATCAGTTGGGAGTCCTTCTTCAACACTTAGAAAAAACGGGAAAGAGCGATAATACAGTTGTTGTATTAACTTCGGATCACGGTGACTACCTCGGCGATCATTGGCTTGGAGAGAAGGATCTGTTCCATGAAGTTTCAGTTAAAGTCCCCTTAATTATTAAACACCCTGACCCTAAATATAATGCAACACGTGGTAGAAATTGTGACGCATTAGTAGAGCAAATCGATTTAGCACCAACTTTTGTAGAAATAGCAGGTGGAAAAGTGCCCACGCATATAATGGAAGGTAGTTCTTTATTACCCTTATTATCTGGAAAAATGCTAACAGATTGGAGAAAATTCGTTATTAGTGAATACGATTATTCTATAACACCCATGCGTAAAACCTTAGATTTAGAAACATGGCAGGCAAGGTTGTTTATGGTTTTTGATGGAAGATTTAAATTAATGCATTCTGCAGGCGGTCACGCCCCAATGTTGTTTGATTTACTAAAAGATCCAAACGAATTTACTGATTTGGGGGCCAATAAAAAGTATAAAGAGATTATCGATAGTCTTTATAATCAATTAAATGAGTGGAGCCTGCGAATGGCCCAACGAGTTACGATGTCTGAAGAAGATATTGCCAGCAAAACTGGTGGCGCACTTAAAAATGGTATCCTTGTTGGGGTACATCGCGAGGCAGATTTGCCATCTGATTTGACTGATAAATATACAGGGGCTGCGAGACAAATACATTTTGAGAAAGATGAAGATAGAATTAAATTTGGAGGAATCGACACAGAACGAGATTGATTGCTGTTGGTAATTGAGCCGATGTTAGGTATTCCGAACCACGAATATCTTTGGGACTTCCGGAGTTACATAACTTAGGATGCTTTGATGGATTAGTGGGTAAGTATAACTTAAATTTACGGAATGCAGTAAAGACTACAAAAAGATTTATTTGAAGTAACAGTTTTTTTTACTTTAATTAATTATTTAAGGTTTTTTTAGCTTTTGATGAATTTTCCGCTTTTCAGAACCGTTTGGATAGATTAGTTTCTTTATATATTTAGAAACGAGGTTCAAGTTATGAAAACTAAATTAGCGATTATACTTACAACAGCAACACTTCTTGGTGGTTGTGCGTCTATTCAAGATTCTTATGTAAATCCAATGAATTGGTTTGGGAACTCGGCGTCAGAGTAAAAATTTAAGTTTAGATTAAATTTTATGAGTGCGTTAAGTTTTAGTGAATTCAACGCATTTAAAATATTGATATTAAACTAAATTCTCCAGCCAATATGTTAAAGTAATAATCGACAAAGCGGTGCTTACTATAATTGAAGTGGTAGCAATTCTTGTTCCCGTATTATACATATTAGCAAATATAAAGGCATTTAAACCTGGAGCCATTCCTAAGGTTAGTACAACCGCACGGATTGAATTTTTGTCTAGATCTGCAATCTCGGAAAAGTACAGTCCTAAATATGGTTTTGCTAATAGGGCGATAACTGTAATACATATTATAGGTAAAAAATCAGAGCCGATTTTATAACGCGCGAGGACACCTCCAAGTCCAAAAATTGCAGCTGGGATAGCAGCTTTTACAAAAAGTTCAATGGATGTGCTAATAGCGTCCGGAATAAAAATGTCTGTGATATTTACTAATAATCCGAGCAAAATACTTAGAACCAATATATTACTAATAATTCCCGTGCTGGCCTTGTTAACGGTTGAAAGGAAACCGCTACCCCTTCCTTTAACGAATTCCATTACTATTATCCCGAGTGCATAGCAAAAGGGTGTATTAATAGCGATTATAGCATAGTTAGGACCCAAAGAATGGGCGCCGTATGCCTGTTCCATTATTGGTAAGCCTAACAATAGTGCATTTGAGTAAAGACAACAAAAACCTATCACAACACATTTTTCTAACGAGTATTTTAAAATAATTCTTCCGATTAAAGTGCCAAAAATAAAGGCAATTAACGAAGGACTAAAGTAAGATAAAAGCAATAAAAAATTGAAGTGATCATCTATTTCGATAGTAGCCATCGCACTAAATAATAAACAAGGTATTGCAAATCTTTGTGTGAAGAGCATTACGCCATCCACTGAACTACTTGTAAACCAACCAATCTTTGCCACTGTAAAACCGAATCCGATTATTAAAAAAACTGGTAGTATGACTTCTAATAGAGGGATCATTTAATAATCCAGTTCAATGGTCATTCCGTCGAAAGCAGGTTGAATATTTTCGGCAGTCTCCTGGCATAATGTTTCATAATCCATATCAATATGCATATTAGTTAATATAGCGTTATTTGGTTTTAGCTCTTCAATCCATTTTAGCGTTTTATCCAGGTGGGTATGACTTGGATGAGGAGTTCGCCTAAGAGCATCTATAATTAAATAATCTAAACCTTGAAGGGCTTCTCTACTTTCGTCATATAGATCGAATACGTCAGGTAGATACGCAAAATTTGCTATTCTGAAGCCTAAACTATCAATAGAACCGTGGTTCACTTTAAAGGGTTCTATTGTCAAAGATCCACCGGGACCATTGACTTTTGTGGAGTGCTCTAAATCATTCAGGGTTAATATAGGTGGGTAGGGAGAAGTTTTAGGTTTGTTAAAAGCGTAGTTAAACCGATCTAAAAGATTGTTTTTGGTTTGCTTGTCTGCAAAAACGTTTATGCGTTTTTTCATGTTAAATACCAGCATTCTGAGATCATCAATTCCATGAATATGGTCTGCATGGTAATGGGTGTAAAAAACACCGTCTAGACGTTTTACGTTAGCATCTAGTAGCTGATCTCGAAGATCCGGTGAAGTATCAATTAAAATCGTAGTTGTCTCTTTGTCATGAATTTTTTCGACAAGGAGAGAGCAGCGTCTTCTTCGGTTTTTGGGGTTATTTGGATCACAATCACCCCAAATGCCGCCAATTCTTGGAACACCTCCTGATGATCCTGAACCCAGAACCGTAAATCGAAGTTTTTTCATAATGTAGCCTTTTTAAAAAGACGGTTAAAATTTTGTTGAGTTTGTTCAGCAAAATCAGGAATATTCATTCCAAAAATCTCGGCACCAACCTTGGCCGTATACATTGAGTAGCTTGGTTCATTTCTTTTGCCACGAAACGGAGGAGGAGCTAAATAGGGTGAATCAGTTTCTACCAGGATCCGGTCCAATGGAGCTGAAGCGAAAATTTCTCTTAAACCAGTACTCTTGGGAAATGTAACAATGCCGGACATTGATAAATAGAATCCTAGTTCAAGAGCGGTTTTCGCAAGATCTGATCCAGATGAAAAACAGTGCATAACACATGAGAAGGGCCCATTTTGGTATTCTCTAGTTAATATGTCTATCATTTCATTATCAGCATCTCTTGAATGAATTATTAAGGGTAGGCCAGAAACTCTTGATGCCTCAATATGAATTTCAAAACTTTCTATTTGCTTAGATGCAGACTCTCGAGTGTAAAAATAATCTAAACCTGTTTCCCCAATACCAACAAATTTCTTATTTTTAGCTAATATTAGTAACTCTTCAACGGTTACCGAAGGATGATCAGCGGCATTCATTGGGTGAACGCCAGCGGCATAAAATACAGATGGGTACTTTTCAGCAATGGCTCTAACCTGAGGCTCTTGAGCTAACTTAGTACAAATTGTGACCATTCTTGTCACTCCGGCCGTATTGGCTCGTTTTATGACGGAGGATAAATCGATTTCAAACTCATGGAAATCGAGATGGCAATGGCTATCTGTGATTTGTATATTTGGCATCAGGTATTTCTTTCTGCTAATCTCTCGCCGTTTCATTCATTTTTAAGACCATGTCGAGGACAAGAGTTCCAGGGTCAATATTGACCTTTAAACCATAATTGATTTTTTTTCTCAATTCCCCGAGTAAAGAGGCCCATTTCTGGGATTGATTTAAATTGAAGCAAACCTTAGCTAGAATATTCCTTTCATCATCTATAATTTCATCGAATTCCTTGCCAATACCTGAGTATGCGAGACGAGAGATAACTAACTCAATAAGTTCTATGATTATACTGATGTTTTGAGTATTAGTCTTTTTTGACGCCATTTCACTCAGGAAAACGGCCTTTTCGCCATTTATAGTGGGAAATGTTCCAACAATCTCTAGTAATAATTTATAGATATTTATGGCATCAAAATTTAATAGACGTAACGCATTTCCAACTGAACCAGATGCTAAAGTTATTATCCCTGTATCCAACGATTCTTCATCTTTACCCGAAGCTATTAGGGCACTTTTCAAATCGTTTTGTTTTAGGGGTGAGCAGTTAAGTTCAATACATCTTGATTTAATAGTAGCGAGTAACATCGAAGGCCGATGACTTATGAGTAGAAAAGTACTATTTTGAGGAGGTTCTTCCAATGATTTCAATAGTGCATTTGCGGAATTAACATTGAGATCATCCACGCTATCAATTATTACAACCCTCCGTGTTCCATCAGTACTAGAAAATGAAAAGAACTTATTTAATTCACGTATCTGATCAATCGTTATATTTTTACTAAATTGTTTCTTTGCCTCATTATATGAACATCGGAGTAGTAGTAGACCGGGCTCACTCAGAGCTTTTACTTTGTTATTTATTATATGGTTTTCGCCGATGTCTAAAGAAACATGCTGGTCCTCTACCGAGAAAAGTTCTGCATCGTTATTATTTTGATGCGCAAACAGAAATTTTGCTATGCGCCAGGCCAGAGTGGCTTTTCCGATACCCTTTGGTCCCGTCAACATCCAGGCATGATGGAGATTATCATTATTATATGCTGACAAGAACCGTTGTTCTGGGATTTCGTGTCCATAGAGTCTTTCTGTTTCTCTAGGATGCAGAGTCCCTTCTTGTTGGTCGGACTGTAATAGATCTGGCTCAGTCATTTAACTTATTATAAACAAGAGTTAATATTTCTGAACTAATATCTTCTACTGATCGAGTGCCATCTATAATTTTGCATCTGTTATCAAAATCATGACCTAGCTTTAAGAAGCCCTGCCGTAATTTTTTTTGGAAGTCTAAGCCAAAATCTTCAAAGCGGTCTTCTCCCGAACCCCTGGCCAAACCCCGAGCAAGAGACTCTTGAGGGTCGACATCAATAATCAACGTTAAATCTGGTTCATACCCAATCATTAATTGATGTAATTGATCAACTAATGCTCTTAGATCTCCTCTCGTTGCTCCTTGATAGACTCGTGTACTGTCTGCAAACCTATCGGAAATTACTATTTTACCTTTTTCTAAAGCAGGACGGATAGTTTTCTCAAAATGATCTCTTCTAGCAGCAGTAAAAAGTAACATCTCTGTTTCTGGAGACCATCGGTCTGGATCTCCTTCTACGAGAAGTTTCCGAATTAATTCAGCTCCCACTGAACCACCTGGCTCTCGGGTTAATATAGCGATATTACCATTTTTATTTAGAGTTTTTTTTAAAGCATTTGCTTGTGTTGATTTACCTGAACCGTCGATACCTTCTAACGTTATAAAAAGACCCTTTTCCATTAGAATATATTAACAACTTTATCTCGTAACAGTTGCCCTAAAATCGTGGCTGAAGCTTTAAAACGACCCCAAAAATTACCTTGAAGAACTGTTTCACCTGCTACAACAGGGTAACTTACATCTTTAAATCCGGGTATACTTACTATTAGGTCTGCTATCTTCGTATTAACTTTAATTGGAGCCGAAATGGGAGATAAGTATTTTATTTGTAACGAAATATTTTCTTTATCATGAATCGGAACCAGAGTATTTATATCTGATGGGGCAACCATTTCTATATCTTTGGATAGGCCAAGCCATACAGGTGCTCTTCCAATTACCTGTCCTTTCTTTGCTATGTTTGTTGAAGTGAATTGCCTGAAAGCCCAGAGTGCCATACGGTTGGCCTCTTTTTCCCGTGTCGCCTTTGAAGCTAACCCAGAAATGGCAAAGATTATTCTTCTATCCCCTTGAACAGCAGAACCTACAAGTCCGTAACCTGCTTCGTTTGTATGTCCAGTTTTTAAACCATCTGCACCAAGTTTCATTTTTAGCAATGGGTTTCTATTGAAACGATTGTCGGGCGCTCTATTACGGAATCTAAATTCTTGTTCAGAAAAGTACTCATAATATTGAGGAAAGACCGTTATAAGTCGCTGTGATAGTATTATTAAATCTCGAACAGACATCCTATGATTTTTTGCAGGCATCCCAGTTGAGTTGCTAAATGTTGAATTTGTCATTCCAATGGCTTTAGCTCTTTTGGTCATTAGGCTGGCAAAACCTTTTTCTGTACCATCAGGCGAGAGAGCTTCTGCCAAAACTATGCTAGCATCATTGCCTGATAAGACTACTACGCCTCTTATCAGGTCCTCAACTGATACTTTATCTTGTAATTTAAGAAACATTGTTGAACCACCAACTTCATATGCCGCCTTAGAAACAGGAAGTATGTCGTCTAATTTAAGACGTCCATCTTCTAATGCTTCAAAAACCATATTTAACGTCATAAGTTTTGACATTGATGCGGGTGGTAATGGTATATCAGCATTTTTTTCCATTAAGAAAATCTTTGAATTCACGTCAAAAATAATCGCTGATTTGGATATTGTTTCGAAAGCAAACGATTTATTGCTGATTAAAATTAAAAAAACTCCTGTTATAAGTATCTTTAATTTATACAGCATCTAAAAACCCTCACCTGAATGACATGCGACTGGTAGTCTAAAGGAATCTAGGTCGCAAGTTAACATTAAAATTTTTGGTTATATTATTATAGTATAAATTAATAATAATTAAAAATAATCATTTTTTAAAAAAAAGTAATTTCTTACTTTAAAAATCTAATTTGACAAGTTAGAACGTTCGGATGTCGGAGGAGTGGCAGAGTGGTTGAATGCACCGGTCTTGAAAACCGACGTAGGTGAAAGTCTACCGTGGGTTCGAATCCCACCTCCTCCGCCATATAATGGCCATAAGTAACTGATTTAATTGTAAAAATATAAATTAAGGTTTTTATACCCACAACACTACCCACAACAAAATAACAGATCAAAACAGATAACAGCGTTGTCAGTCTAACAGGGTGACATCCTAACCGTTCGTACGATTTGGTATACTCAGCTTTATCTCGGACCCTAACTCGGGGGTTACTGAAGCCACTCCATATAAATGAAGGACGCAAGGCTCACCCCAGGGGCCCCGAACCAAGTGCCGCGCGCCTCGGACCTCGGGCACTTAGTACTGAAGTGGTAGATTCATTGGGGGAGGTTTTTGTTTATAATATTAATGTTTTGTGGTTGAATAATGCGATTAGGTAGACTTTTTGTTGGTGTGGTAGTTATCTTGTTAGCCCTGTGGGTTATTATTGGTTGAAAGTTATATAAAATGAATAATATGGCACTAAATTGATCTTAAGGCATATCCGAAGCCTCTTACAGTCCGGATTATATTCGTTTTTGTTCTACCCTCTAAGGATTTTCTTAATCTCCCAACATGCACGTCAACAGTGCGGGTATCAACATTTGCTGATATTCCCCAAACATAATCGAGTAGTTGGTCGCGATTAAAAACTCTTTCAGGACTTTTCATGAAGGTGATAAGTAACCTATACTCAGTTGGGCCCAAGTTCACTTCTAAACCATCAACAGCAACGAGATGTTTTTGTAAATCAACCACGATATTCCCTACAATTAATTGGTCTGAAATAACGCTAGCAGATGGTCGGCGCATTGTAGCGCGAACTCTAGCTAATAATTCCTTAATTGAGTATGGCTTTGTTATGTAGTCATCCGCTCCAATATCGAGGCCACGAATTTTGTCACTTTCCTCAGATCTTGCAGTTAACATTATAATTGGGATTTCCCTTGTGATCTTGCTTCTCCTTAATTGACGACAAACTTCAATCCCCGAAACCTTTGGAAGCATCCAGTCGAGTAAAATTAAATCAGGTATTTCCTCTAAGGCTAGCTCCAAGCCCTCCTCTCCATCTAATGCTACTAAAACCTCATATCCTTCGGCCTTCAAATTATAATGGATTAACTCAACTTGACTTGGTTCATCTTCAATTAAAAGTATCTTTGGGTGTGCCAATGACATAATTATCTCCAGTTTAGTTTGAAGCTTTTAGATCTTCACCTGTTACAATTTGATGAACTTGCCGAGCGATATTTACTATATGGTCTCCCGCGCGTTCGAAGTTCCTTGCTAGGAGTATAAGATGTACAAGAGTTTCAGTATCTTCGGGAAACTCACGAATAGATTTTATTGCTGTTTTTTGAATTTTTTTATTTAACTCATCCACATCGATATCTCTGACACGAATTTCAGCGGCCTTTTCAATGTCATTTTTTTTATATGCCATTAGAACTTCTGTGAGCATTTCTTGAACAATTCTGCTCATCTCACCAATAAGACTTAATGTTTTTTCGCCAGAGGAACTTTCAGTAAGCTTTCGCACTCTTTTAGCCGCCGACTTTGCATAATCTCCTAGACGTTCTAGCTCTGATGCAATGCTAGTTGCCAATAAAGCTAATCTTAAATCTAAGGCCATTGGTTGTCGCATTGCTATAATTTGTTCAGCGTGCCTGAATATTGTCTTATTCATGCCATTAATTCTTCGATCTGTAGTTATTAGCGCATCAACATCATCAGTATCAAAAGATAATAGAGCATTGGTGGCTCCTTGTAATTGCTTTTTAACTAACTTACCCATTTCTAAAATTTCATTTTTGATGCGATCAAGATCATCATCAAACTTTCCAACAATATGTTCATTTTCCATAAGCTTACCCTATTCGACCAGTTATATAATTTTGTGTTTTTTCGTTAGAAGGGTTTGTAAATATTTGTTTCGTAGGACCAACCTCAATTAATTTTCCAAGATGAAAAAAAGCCGTTTTATTTGACACTCGGGCCGCTTGGGCCATGGAATGGGTCACGATAACGATTGAGAATTCCTTACTAATTTCATTTATTAAATCTTCAATAATTGCTGTCGCTATTGGATCCAATGCTGAACATGGTTCATCCATTAAGATTACTCTTGGCTTAACTGCTATCGCTCTTGCGATACAAAGTCTCTGCTGTTGACCTCCAGATAATCCAAGCCCAGGTTCATCCAAACGGCTTTCTACCTCATTCCACAAACCGGCAGCTTTTAATGACCATTCCACCCTGTCATTAAGTTCAGTCTTAGATGCAGTCATTCCATGAATCCTTAGCCCATAAGCGACGTTTTCACGAATTGACTTTGGAAAGGGATTTGGTTTTTGAAAAACCATTCCAACCTGTGCTCGCAAAGCAACAACGTTTACGGCAGGATCATAAACATTCTGGCCATCAATATCTAATTGACCAGTTATTTTGCAAATTGGAATAAGATCATTCATCCGATTAATACATCTTAGAAAAGTTGATTTACCACAGCCAGAAGGTCCAATTAATGAGGTAACTTGTTTTTCTTCAATTTTTAAATTCACGTCGAATAATGCCTGTTTATCTGCGTAAAAAACATCCACATTCTTAGCTTCAATTATATTATTGATCATGATTAAAACCTTTGCTCAAATCTACGGCGCATTAAAACAGCTACCAAATTCATTATGATGAGAAATATCAATAAAACAATTATAGCGGCAGATGT
>JBMYRX010000047.1:0-14707 GCA_049602715.1 Paracoccaceae bacterium
TCAATTCTAGGTGCGATAAATATGATTACGACATTTCTTAACATGCGAACACCTGGCATGACTCTGCATAAAGTACCTCTATTTTCATGGTCAATATTTGTTACTGCATGGCTAATATTACTATCGCTACCTGTTTTAGCGGGAGCAATAACTATGCTTCTAACAGATCGAAACTTCGGAACGACATTTTTTCAAGCTAGTGGCGGTGGTGATCCAGTTCTATACCAGCACTTATTATGGTTTTTTGGACACCCAGAGGTTTATATAATAATTGTTCCAGGTTTCGGAATAATAAGTCATGTAATAGCAACTTTCTCAAGGAAACCCGTATTTGGATATCTGCCCATGGTTTATGCGATGGTTGCTATTGGCGCATTGGGATTTGTCGTGTGGGCCCACCATATGTACACCGTTGGTTTATCTCTCACACAGCAATCCTATTTTATGTTAGCAACGATGGTCATAGCTGTGCCAACTGGTATCAAGATCTTTTCTTGGATAGCTACAATGTGGGGTGGCTCAATTGACTTTAAAACACCAATGTTATGGGCATTTGGATTTTTATTTTTATTTACCTTGGGAGGTGTTACCGGAATAGTATTGGCTCAAGCTGGAGTAGATAGGGCCTATCATGATACCTATTATGTTGTAGCGCATTTCCATTACGTTATGTCTCTTGGAGCAGTCTTTGCTATATTTGCTGGGATTTACTTCTACCTTCCAAAAATGTCGGGGAGGATGTATCCTGAGTGGGCTGGGAAAGTTCATTTCTGGACAATGTTTATAGGAGCTAACATAACATTTTTCCCTCAACATTTTTTAGGAAGGCAAGGAATGCCGCGACGGTATATTGATTACCCCGAAGCTTTTGCTTACTGGAACTATGTGTCAAGTTGGGGTGCTTTTTTATCCTTCGCGTCATTCGTTTTCTTTATTGGTGTGATGATATATACTCTTACAGCCGGAAAACGTGTTACTAAGAATAACCCATGGAATGAATATGCTGACACATTAGAGTGGACTTTACCTTGTCCACCACCAGAACATACATTTGAGATTTTGGTTAAACAGTCAGAGTGGGATAAAGAACACACACATTAGTTACCCTAGGGCTTTTTTAACTGCTAAGAGACTCTTTAACCACTTGCCCGGCAAAACTGAAGTCTATTTGACCAGTATACCTGCTTTTTAATAAGCCCATAACCTTTCCCATATCTCGAATGTTTGCAGCCTGCACCGTGTTAATCGCTTCCTCAACCGCCTTCTTAGTTTGCTCTTCATTGAGCTTCTTAGGTAAAAATTCTTCTATGACCGCTATTTCATCTTGCTCTTTTAGTGCAAGTTCAAGCCTACCCCCTTCTTCGTAAGCCTTTATGCTCTCTTGTCTCTGCTTTACCATTTTTGATAATATAGCTAAGATATCAGCCTCAACAACTTCTCTACTTTCTACACGGAGAGCTATATCTCGATCCTTAATCGCCGCATTGATTAGTCTAAGGGTGCCTAACCTTAAGGTATTCTTTGCTTTGAGAGCATCCTTTAATGAATCAGATATTCTTCCCCGTATATCGATAGACATGTGCTTCCTCGTCACTATTTACCTAAGGACCGCCGTCTACTGATAAATTATGTCTTTTACAACACTTAATCGTATATCAAGGTTGACCAGATGATTTTTGGACCATAGGTTTCTTTCTGCTAAACGGAGAGAAACTTATGAAATCCAAACCAACTGCCTGCTTAGTCCTTGCCGATGGAACAATTTTCTATGGTAAGGGTTTTGGAAAAATTGGTACAACTAGTGCTGAATTATGTTTCAATACCTCTATGACTGGCTACCAGGAAATAACTACTGATCCGTCATACGCTGGGCAATTAATTACTTTTACATTTCCGCATATAGGAAATACTGGTGTAAATATTGAGGATAATGAGGCTGTAAAGTCATTTGCTGAAGGTATAATTGTCAAATGGGACCCAACAGAGCCTTCAAATTGGAGGAGTCAAGAATCACTTTCAAAATGGTTAGTAGATAATAATCTGATATGCATGGGTAACGTAGATACAAGAAGGTTGACGCGTGAAATAAGGTCTCAGGGAGCGCCTAATGTTACTATCTCTCACAATCCAGAAGGTAACTTTAATATAGAGGAAATGGTACTACAAGCGAGATCTTTTAAGGGTTTAGAAGGTAAAGACTTAGCAATCGAAGTTACCTGTGAAAAGGCCTATGAATGGAATGAAACCAAATGGATTTGGCCACACGGTCATTCAAATATTGAAAAAAGTCACCATAATTTAGTTGCTATTGATTATGGAGCAAAACGTAATATTCTGCGCTGTCTTGCAAGCACTGGCTGTCATATTACTGTTCTACCAGCGAAATCTACTGCAGAAGAAGTACTTTCTTATGCTCCTGATGGTATCTTCCTTTCTAACGGACCAGGAGACCCTGCAGCTACAGGTGAATACGCTGTTCCAGTAATCAAAGACTTGATTAAGCAATCTATCCCTATCTTTGGGATATGTTTAGGACATCAGATGTTAGCATTAGCATTAGGTGCAAAAACAATAAAAATGAACCATGGACATCACGGAGCAAATCACCCAGTGAAAGATTTAGAGACTGACAAGGTTGAAATAACTTCAATGAATCATGGCTTTACAGTAGATAGTCAAACTCTTCCTGATGACGTTATAGAAACTCATATATCACTTTTTGACGGTTCAAATTGTGGAATAAGATCAGAAGCTCATAATGCATTTAGTGTTCAATACCACCCAGAGGCCTCACCAGGGCCTCAAGATAGTTACTACCTGTTTGAAAAGTTTTTTAATAAAATTTCAAAAACAAAATAAACTTTATTTATTATTTAAGAAATTATTTTTAATCTTTATTCTTTTGAGCTTAAATTTTTAGTTTGTTATTCAAAAGTTCTCTAGAGATATGCTAAGAGATTTTCAGGGGGTCCTTCTCTCCTGATAATCCACAGCTTTAATAGTTTTTTAAATTCTTCCTCTAAAAAAGTTTCTCCCCGCGCCTCGTATGCCATAGGGTTAGACGTTAATGATGTTAGAAACGCTAGATTATATCCTACTATTAAATAAAACTCATAAATTTTTTATATTTTTACCTTGCAAATAATCAGTACGTGTGGTCCGCTGACTGGCATAAATCTAAGGAGAAAAATATGAAATATTCAAAACCTTTTATGATGATTATATCAATGCTCTTAATGAGTATTGGAGCAGTAAAAGCGGAAGTATTTTCCGCCGAAACATCTCAAGTTGGGGGCGCTGGTCATACAGTCACGGTTGCGATGTCCGTAATTGCGAAAAACACTGGAAACGGTGAAATTCAAATACAAGATGGGCAAACATTAACTAAATCAGGTATTAATTTAGCCTTGGGAAAATCTGATATAGTTACTATTCCAAACGCTGTGTATAATTTAATGTCTCGTGGAGTAGGTCCTTACTCAAAAATGGGCAAAGAAAAATCTAGTCAAATGGCCGGTGAAATACAGGCTTTATTTGGTTTTGTTGGAGCTATATTTTTACCTATGACTTTTCAAGATTCAGGAATTGAGACGTGGGAGGACTTTAAAGGTAAAAAAGTTTTTGTCGGTCCTCCAAAAGGAGCAGCTGCAGTTAATGCGATAAATTTAATCAAAACAGTTACAGGTTACGAACCAGGTGTAGATTATGAAGAACTCCGCTTTGGCTGGGGTGCCGCACAACAGGCAATGTTAGACAGAAAAATTGACGTTATGATACGAACTGCGACGGAACCAAGTCCTTTAGTTCAACAATTAATTTCTGCAGGTGACATTCGCATCTTTGGCGCTCCAAAAGCAATTGTTGATGGCCCTGAATGGACGAACTTCACAACAAAGTTTGGTGGCCAAGGAGGATCAATTTCTACTAAAACCTACCCTACTGGCGTAGAATACGTTGATGCTGATGGAGATAGGGCACATACATTTTTAGCTACTTTTTTTCTAGGTGTTAATAAGAATATGCCAGAAGAAACTGCCTATAATCTAACAAAAATGGTTTATTCAAATATGGACCAAGTCTATGGTTCTGGAGCTTTTATGAGAAATCTCAGAATCGAAGAGGGTGTGTTTGGAATGGCCGGGACACCCGGTCTAAAACTACATCCTGGCGCTATACGTGCTCATGAAGAAAACGGGTTAGATATTCCAGCACAATTTAAGTAATACAAAAAGATATGTTTCCCGGTTAAATATTAATCGGGAAACTCCATACACAAGATAATAGGTAGTCAACTTGACAGCTAAATCTAAAAAAGTTCAGGATAATAAAATCCCATTTAATAAAACGATAGCTCGATTATTAGGTGGATTTACGGTCCTATTTGCATTAGTGGCAGCTTTTCCCAATTTTTCGTTTCTACCAAATATAAGTATTTATGAAGAGATATCAAAGCCAGTGGTTTTTGTTGGTCTTATGGTAGCTATGGTAATTATCAAACCATTTAGCACTTCTACTTTTGTAATCAAAATTTTTGGTAAGTTCACATGGGTATTAGATCTCGTATTAATAGCAATAATAGTACTTTTTGCTGGGACTTACCTTCATGAAATTATTGTGGAAAAACCTGAATTATTTCCTAGCTGGATCCATATGGATTCAGATCCGATGATGAGAGTTTTTGAAGGCCAACCGTTATGGATTATTATCGTTGCTTTAATTACCACAGTTGCCTTACTCATAATGAATGTAAGAGTATGGGGTTGGCCTATAGTAATCGTTGCACTAGTTGGCAGCATTTATGCGATCCTTACAGCTTTGCTAACGTATTTTGGGCTTACTAATAACAGTGTATTCTTAACCTATAAATTGGGTGCTTTAGATCCATTGACTGAAATTAGAAAATTTTTGATTATTGGCGACGCTCATTCCTTACTTGGAAGATTTCCGTCGATATTACTCAGAATAGTTATGCCCTTCATAGTATTGGGATCAATTTTTGCAGTTACTGGAGGAGGCACTTCTCTCATAAGACTTGCTTTCAATTTAACGAGAAAAATGCGTGGTGGGCCTGCCCATGCAGCTATTCTCTCATCAAGTTTATTTGGTACAATGTCTGGAGGACCTGTAGTTAACGTCTTATCCACTGGCGTGCTAACAATACCCATGATGGTTAAACGTAAATTCACGGGTATATTTTCGGGTGGAGTGGAAGCTGCGGCATCTAGTGGTGGCCAAATCGTACCCCCCGTTATGGGTATTGCGGCATTTTTTTTGGCAAACTTTACGGGAGTGAATTATTCACTAGTTATAATTGCAGCCCTAATACCAGCAGTATTATATTATTTTAGTTTATTCTTATCGGTAGTCTTTGAGTCTCGTAGACTGAATATTGAACCGATTGGGGAAGTCACTGAAGATATAAAGATGCAAAATCAAGATTGGCTTAATCTTCTAATTATAGTGGTCCCGATTGGAATTATTATAGCTGTACTTGCGTCTGGGTTATTTTCTGTTACCGCTGCTGGGTTGCTAGCTTTGATCGCTTTAATACCACTATCCTTTATCGATCCGGAAATTAGAAAAAAACCTTCAATACTTTTATCTGCTTTTGGAGACGCAAGTTTAAATGCTGGAAGAATACTACTTCTATTTATGGCAGTTGGTGTAATTGACAGTGCTCTTAGCGCTACTGGTTTTCCAAATGCCTTTGGAAATCTTCTTTTAAGTTCCGGGAATAATTTACAAGCGTTTAGTGTATTTGGCTTTAATATAACTTTATCAGCAAATATCTTTTTAATTGTCGTTTTAATTATCACTATGATTTCTGCTTTAATTCTTGGTATGGGAATGCCTACTCTACCAGCCTATGCAAATGTAGCAATTGTTGTTGGTGGAGCGCTTACAACTCTCGGCCTCTCATTTTTCACCTCGCATATGTTTGTTTTTTACTTTGCTGTCGCTTCAGCAATTACTCCACCAGTGGCAATAGCTGCTTTTGCTGCGTCTTCTATAACCGGCGAAGACCCTTTTAGAACTGGTTTTGCAGCGGTTAGAGTCGGAATAACAATGTTCATAGTCCCTTTCATATTTGTATTTTATCCAGAACTTCTTGTGATAAATGATGCTTTTATTGCTGACAAAATGACAGGTGAATTTATCCCTTCTCGGCCCAATGGATTTGAAATTCAACAATTTTTATCAATTATACCAAGAACTTTACTTGCACTTTACCTAATTAGTAGTGCTCTTAGTAATTTTGATATCAAAACTATAGGTAACTGGGAAAAGTATCTAAGATTAGGGCTAGCTATTTTAATCCTAACAATACCTATATCTATCCACGGCCCGGCTGTTATTTTTGCTTTAGGGTTACTTTTTTATCATCGTAAAAAAACTAGTCAGTAAAGTTACTCAAAAAATATCGATTCCACTTAATTACTATAATTATTGAACTTTATATTTAGATGTTTAAAAGGTGTTTATGATTTCAAAAAGTTTTAGTGATATTAATCATTGGGTTTTCGATCTGGATAATACTCTCTATCCACCAGAGGCCCGTCTTTTTGACCAAATCGAAATAAAAATGACAGAGTGGGTTTCACAAAAGCTTTCTATTTCTTCGCAACAAGCAAATATTCTTCGTAAGAAATACTGGAAGAATTATGGTACTACTTTAGCAGGGCTGATGAGAGAGCATCACATAAAACCTGATGATTACCTTGCTTATGTTCATGATATATCGTTTGACTCTTTAGAAAATGATCCAATATTAAAGAGGCTTATTGAAGCACTTCCCGGACGAAAGATTGTGTATACTAATGGTACTGCACCTTACGCAAAGAATGTTTTGCAGGCATTAGGTTTAGAGTCTGTCTTTGACCATGTCTACGGGGTAGAAAATGCAAATTATTTTCCCAAACCTGAAGAAAAAGCCTACAAAATTATTTTTGCAAAAGATCAATTAATACCCTTTAAAAGCGCAATGTTTGAAGATGAACCAAGGAATTTGAGAGTCCCCTATCTTTTGGGTATGAAAACAGTTTTTGTATCGCCAAAAATCCAAGAAAAAAGTTTTATAGACTTTCACACTAAGAGTCTCAGCGGCTTTCTGAAGCAGTTAATTACTTAAGTCTTCTAGTTTTTGACAGTTAGTACTAATTATTGGGTATGAAAGCATCTTTTGATATTGTTATTTGTGGAGGCGGTATTTCTGGCCTACTGGCAACGGCATGTTTTGGAATCGAAGGATATAACGTACTTTGTGTTGAGCCTTCAAAAAAAAAGGTTAATCTTCCCAACGACTTTAGAAGTACCGCTTTACTTCAAAAATCAGTAGCAGTATTGGAACAATACAATATCTGGAACGACCTTCTACCCTATGCTACACCATTAAAAACTATGAGAATAGTTAATGTCGGTGAAGATAAATCTTCGAGTAATAATTTTGATTTTAATTCTTCAGATATTTCAGAGTTACCTTTTGGTTGGAATGTCTCTAATTCAGAAATTAAAAAATTTTTAGAGCGAAAAATAGAAGACATCCCAAATGCCGAAATACTTTTTGGGAATAGTATTAAAGATATTTTTACTCGTAGTAGCGGAGCACGAGTGACCCTATTAGATAATAGAAGTGTTAATACAAATTTTATAATTGCAGCTGATGGAAAAAATTCTTTTGTCCGGAACTTTTTTAAAATAAAATGCAGACAGAAAGATTTCAATCAAATAGGCTTAGCATTTACAGTAGAACACAGCAAATCTCATAAAAATATCTCTACCGAAATATATATGTCAGGAGGCCCATTTACTCTAGTTCCACTAGAAGATAAAAACGGTAAATATAGATCCGCTGTAGTTTGGATGGATGTAAAAACTAAGGCTGTAGATCTTCTTCAGATGGATAAAGAAACTTTTCAAAAAGCCGTTAATAAAAGATCTTGCGAGATAATGGGTAAACTAACAGTCACTTCTGAAGTCTCATCTTGGCCAATTGTTAGTCAATTATCTAAAAGCTTTTATGCACAAAGAACTGCCTTGATAGCAGAAGCTGCTCATGTCTTCCCACCTATTGGAGCACAAGGACTGAATACAAGTATAGGAGATATCGCTACCTTATTAGATTTAGCAAAAGAATATGAGCTTGGAAGTGATGAAATGTTAGTGAAATACAATAGAATACGTAAACGGAATATTGAGATTAAGCTTGCAGGAATTAATACATTAAATACATTCTCTATTGCGGATACTCATTGGATGAACGGCGTCCGCCAGAATACCTTAAAGCTACTACACGAGATTAAGCCTATCAGAACTAAGCTTATGGAATATGCTATGATGTCCTTTTGAAAAGGTTTAATTTCGAATCTTTAGACCATTAGGATCATAAGGACAATTTTCAATCACAATTGCATCTCTTTTCTCTCCCACAATATGCGTCTCTAATTTGGTACCTACCTTGGAAAACCTTTTATCTACCAAAGCCATCGCAAGAGATTTTTTTAAATAATGACCATAGCCTCCAGAAGTTATAAAACCAATCTTTTCATCTGCATACCAAAGTGGTTCATAACCCGAGGCGTCTGCGTCTAAGGAGTTAATTTCAATAAGAACTAACTTTCTTGATAAAGTATTATCATTTTTCAAGCTTGCAGCTTTAGTCTTACCGATAAAGTCGTTTTTATTCCAATCTATCCACCTATCCATCCCAGTTTCAAATGGCGTATAGTCCTGTCTGAACTCTGCTGACCAAACACCGAAGCCTTTTTCTAGGCGAAGTGAGTTCATAGCATAAAATCCAAACTCTTTGATATCAAATTCTAAGCCTGCATTTAATAGGATTTCTCTGAGTGTTATGTGTTCAAGAGCCCCACAATTTATCTCGTACCCCAGTTCACCACAAACTGATAATCTTCCAATTTTTGCTCTGATAAGACCAATATCAATTTCTCGACAAGATAAAAATGGCATAGCTTCATTACTTACATCTTCATGAGTTAATTTAGCTAATAAATCACGCGATTTGGGCCCAGTAATTGCAAAACCTACCGTTACATCTGATATGTCCTTCACAAAAACATTATCATTGCGATAATCATCAAACCATCTCATATGCCACTCTCTTAGATAATAACTACCCATTAACCAAAAGACTCCGTTACCCCAATTGAAAAGCGTTAAGTCACCCTTTAAACGTCCACTAGGAGCCAGCATAACTGCTAATCTAGCCTTTCCGGGTTGAGGTAATTTACTGGCTAAAATATGATTCAGCCATTTTTCAGCGTTGGGACCAGAAATTTCATACCTCGAAAAGCCCGTTATATCTATAAGGCCAACAGTCTCTCTAACCGCTCTAACTTCTTTTTCAACTTCCATGAAAGCGTTAGACCTTTTTAATGTAGGTGTTTCTTCAAATCCTTTTGGGCCAAACATTAAAGGAACTTCAAGTCCCCAGTTTTCTCCCCATTTACATCCTGCATCGGTCATAGCAGAAAAAGCTGGCGCTTTTTTTAGCGCCCGCCCCGCCGATAACTGTTCGTTAGGGTAAGTCATTACAAATCGTCTAGAATAAAACTGACCAGTCGTCTGTTTAATATATTCCCTATTTGAAGTAAATTTTCCATAGCGAGCAATATCCATAGACCAGGCATCCGCTTCAGTTTCGCCATAAATCATCCACTCTGCCAGCGTTTTTCCAACACCACCACCTTGTAAAAAGCCGGCCATAACCCCACAAGCAAGCCAGTAATTTTTTAGACCTCTAATGGGACCGACTAGAGGATTACCATCAGGAGAAAATGTAAATGCTCCGTTCACCCATCGTTTAATTCCAGCAGTCTCTAAACAGGGGTACCGTTTATAAGCTTCTAAAAGCTCTGGAGCAATACGATCAGTATCTTCTTGGATTAACTCAAAGCCATAATCCCAAGGGGCGCCATCCACTTCCCAATGTTCGTGATTCAACTCATATATTCCAATCAAAACACCATTTTGATCTTGCCGCATATAAGTGAAGCCCTCAAGATCTACAGTCATAGGAACTTCAAAATCTAAAGCCGCTACTTCATTGATAGTATCTGTTACGAAGTAGTGATGCGACAATGGTGAAACAGGTAAATCCAACCCGGCCATTCGGCCCACTTGTTTAGCCCAAAGGCCACCAGCATTAACGACATGTTCAGCATGAATTTTACCTTTTTCTGTTATAATATCCCAGGTTCCATCTTCTCTTTGGTTTAAATTTTCTACCTTATTATGTTCTACTATTTCTGCGCCTAATTTCTTTGCAGCTCCTGCATATGCATGAACAGTTCCAGTTGTATCAATGTATCCTTCTCTATCGGCCCATAACCCACCAAGTACGCCTTTAATATCCATTATCGGGCATTTTTCTTTAATCTGTGACGGTGTCATAAGATAACAATCTTCGATACCAATAGTTTGAAAAATACGATAAGCAGATTGTAACCATTGCCATCTTTCAGGAGTAGAGGCTACTGTAATTCCACCTGTCATATGCAGTCCAATATCTTGTCCACTTTCCTTTTCAATTTCTGAGAGTAAATCAATGGTATATGCTTGAAGAGACGCCATTGTAGGATCGGCATTTAGTGCATGAATTCCGCCTGCAGCATGCCAACTTGAACCAGCAGTCAAAATAGACCTTTCAACTAATACAACATCTTTCCAGCCAAATTTGGCAAGGTGATAAAGAACAGATGCGCCAACCACGCCACCACCAATTACGACTACTCTGTACTTATCCTTCATATATTAACTCCTAAGAAGTTTTAAAAATATCAATTATTAAAAACTTGTTTAATGACTGTATTTAAGCTTTCTACTGTTCCATCAATATTTTTTAATTTATCTAAGCCAAATAAACCAATGCGAAAAGTACTAAAATCTGTAGGTTCATCACATTCTAATGGTACTCCAGAAGCTATTTGAAAACCCAATTTTTTAAAACTTAACCCACTTTGAATATCCGAAGAACCAGTGTAACTAACAACAACACCAGGAGCTTCAAATCCTTTTCCTGCAACTGATTTTATTCCCATATCCCTAAAGATTTTCCGTACGGAATTTCCTAATTCCCATTGAGCACTATATGCATTTTCAAAACCAAAATCACGAGTTTCAAAAAGAGCATCTCTAAAAACTTTTATAGCATCTGTAGGCATAGTAGCATGATACGCATGCTTACCATTTTCGTATATCTCCATAATCGACAACCACTTTTTTAAATCAATGGCAAAGCTGTCAGACTCTGTTGACTCGATTTTTCTGCGGGCTCGTTCTGACATCATAACAAGACCAGCACAAGGCTGCGAGGACCATCCCTTTTGAGGCGCTGAAATTAAAATATCTACTCCTGTACTTTTCATATCCACCCAAACACAGCCACTTGCTATACAATCAAGCACCATCAAAGCATTTACAGAATGGGCAGCCTCAGAGAGCTTTTCGATGTAGTCATCAGGAAGAATAATACCCGCAGAAGTTTCCACATGTGGGGCAAATACAAAATCTGGTTTTTCAAGCTCGATCTTTGCTACTACCTCCTCAATGGGTGCAGGCTCAAAACTTGACTGGGATAAATTTCCGTTCTGTCGCGCTTTCATAACTATAGCAGGCTCACAAAATTTACCACTTTCAAAGATCTGACTCCATCTATATGAGAACCAACCATTTCTCACCACCAAAGCCTTTTTTTTCGACATAAACTGCCTAGCTACCGCTTCCATCGCGTAAGTTCCGCCACCTGGGATCAATGCCACACTGTTTGAATTATATACATCTTTCAAAGTTAGGGAGATATCATTCATAACAGTCCCGAACTGATCGGACATATGGTTCAAAGACCTATCAGTAAACACTACCGAGAATTCTTTTAAACCAAGTGGGTCAACATTCTTTAATAAACCGGGCATGAGTTCAATCCTTTCTAAAATAATATGTAGAATAGCTGTATACTTGGAATATATGTTATAAGTTATTTTCTAATATACAACTATACTTTATGAAAATTTTAAATTTCTAATGGTCCAATTCTACGCTCTTCAGTTAGTAGAACATTCGCTTCAACGTTTCCGACCCCAGGTAAATTCATAATTCTGCGTCGTAATACTCGTTCAAAATCTGATAAATCTTTTGAAACTACTTTTAGCCTGTAATCATAAAGACCTAAGACGTGTTGGGCAGACTGTACTTCTGGTATTGATATTACCGCTCGTTCAAAATCAACTAATGATACTCGGCCTTTTGTAGCAAGCTTAATACCTAAAAATACGGTTACACCGAAACCTAGCTTTTCTTTACTAAGATTAACACGATAACCTTTAATTACATGTTTTTCTAATTTTTTTACTCGACGCCAAGTTGCAGGCTGACTTAAACCAAGTTTTCGAGCCAATTTTCCTGCATTTTGATCTGCATCTCTAGATAACTCTAATAAAATCTTTCGATCTATATCGTCAAACGAATTCATAATGGTAATACCTCTTCAGACTTAATGGAAGCTATATGCATAAGTGCTTCGATATCAGAGATATTTGGTAACATTAAAATTTTTTTCAAATAGATTTCTTGATAGTCTGCCATATCTCTTGCCAAAACACTTAGTCTAACATCAACACTCCCAAGGAAGGTTTGTATCTCTATAACTTGCTGTATTTGTCTCGCACTTTCGATAAATTCCTCAAAAGCACGCGGTTGAGTTTTATCAAGAGTTACTCTCAAAGATACCTCAACTTCGTAACCTAAGAAACGCCAATCAATTTCTGCGTATGTAGCGCATATAACATTTGTAGATTTTAGCTTTTCAACCCTCCGCCAACATGTAGTCGCAGTCACTCCACTCAATTGTGCAAGATCATTAATACTCAAAGTCGGATTAAGCTGTAAATGTTTTAAAATCACTTTGTCTGTTTTTGTAAGAATATTATTTCCTTTTAATATGGTAATTACGAATAAAATTTTCATAAATACGGTTCAAAAATTAAAAAATGATACCTATAATATCTTATTGTAATATATCCATAACTAAACATCAAATAGTGAAAAGGAACAATAAAATGCGTGTTTATTACGATCGAGACTGCGATATCAACCTAATTAAGGATAAAAAAGTAGCAATATTGGGATATGGATCTCAAGGGCATGCCCACGCCTTAAACTTGAGAGATAGTGGAGCCCAAAATCTTGTAGTTGCCTTGCGAGAAGGATCACCTTCTAAAAAGAAAGCAGAAGGTGAAGGGCTTAAAGTAATGGAAATTGAAGAAGCCGCTTCTTGGTGTGACTTGATGATGTTTACAATGCCTGACGAATTGCAAGCAGAGACTTATAAGAAGCACGTCCATGAGAATATAAAATCAGGCGCTGCCATTGCTTTTGCGCATGGGTTAAATGTCCATTTTGGGTTAATACAACCTAAGGAAGGGCTAGATGTAATTATGATGGCACCTAAAGGTCCTGGTCACACAGTTAGAGGTGAATTCGTAAAGGGTGGCGGGGTGCCATGCCTTGTAGCGGTTGACAAAAATGCTTCAGGAAAGGCCCTTGAAATTGGACTCAGTTACTGTTCAGCTATTGGCGGCGGTAGATCCGGAATTATAGAAACGAATTTCAGAGAGGAGTGTGAAACAGATCTATTTGGTGAACAGGCAGTCCTTTGTGGTGGAATAGTAGAACTTATTCGGATGGGATTCGAAACATTAGTCGAGGCAGGTTATGCTCCGGAAATGGCATATTTTGAATGCCTACATGAAGTTAAACTAATTGTAGATTTAATATATGAGGGCGGGATTGCAAATATGAACTACTCAATTTCCAATACAGCAGAATATGGCGAATACGTTAGTGGACCAAGAGTTCTTCCTTACGAAGAAACAAAAGCTAGAATGAAAGATATTCTTAATGATATACAGACAGGTAAATTTGTCAGAGACTTTATGCAAGAAAATGCTGTCGGCCAACCCTTTTTTAGAGGCACTAGAAGGCGAAATGATGCTCATCAAATCGAAGCAACCGGTGAAGTATTGCGAGGTATGATGCCATGGATCTCTGCTGGAAAATTGGTCGATCAAGAACGAAATTAATATGATCGGTTGAGGGTCAAAACTATAGACCCTCAACCGATTTAGAAACAGGTAACGTGCTTGAATAAAACAGCAACCATTTCACCAACAAATCCTGGATTTTTAAATTGGTTTATAATTCTTCTTCTAGGAATGATATGGGGTGGATCATTTCTATTCATAAAGATCTCCCTTGAAACAGTTGGACCAATAACATCTGCTGCTATTAGAACTTTAATTGGTGGAATAATTTTAATACTCGTTTCTCTGATAAAGGGGCAAAGTTTCCATAAAATAAATACAACTCATGCGTGGTCATTTTCTGTTCTAATAGGACTGATTTCAATAGCACTACCTCTTTATTTGCTAAGCTGGGGTCAACAGCATGTAACATCTGCTTATGCAGGCGTATCAATGAGTGCAATTCCACTTCTGATACTTCCATTAGTTTATTTCTTTTCACCTGATGAAGGCATAGGACCTAGACGTGTAATTGGGCTAATTTTAGGTTTCGTTGGACTGGTTATATTATTCGACATTAGCTCGATACAATTAAGCTCGGAAAGGTCGCAGCTGCTTGGTCAGTTAGCATGTTTTATGGCAACCGTATGCTATGCAGTAGGCTCTATTTT
>JBMYRX010000048.1:0-14165 GCA_049602715.1 Paracoccaceae bacterium
CAGCCTGATTTTGGTCAAGCAGCACTCATTTTATTTGGTTGGGGGGTAATTTATTTTGTTGGTGGTGCTCCGATCAGTTTATTAGTAATGATTGCTGGAGCTGTTGTGTGTGTTGGGTTCACTATGTACGGTGTCTCCCAACATTTTGCTAGAAGGATTGATGGTTTTTTATCAAATGATATCGATCCGACAACTCAGATTGGTTTTGTGACTAACGCAATTCGAGAAGGTGGTTGGTTTGGTGTGGGAGTCGGAGAGGGAGAGGTAATATGGTCTCTACCAGATGCACACACTGATTTTATTATTGCTGTAGCTGCAGAAGAATATGGACTTGCTTTAGTAGCTGTTATTATAGCTCTTTATGCAACGTTTACTATTAGATGTTTGTATAGGTTAATGAAAAAGAAAGATCCTTTTGTAAGATTAGCTGGGGCAGGGTTGACAGCGATGTTTGCGATGCAGGCCATAATAAATATGGGTGTTGCCGTCAGATTACTACCAGCTAAAGGTATGACTCTACCATTCGTATCGAATGGTGGTTCTTCTCTTATTGCAACTGGGATCGGTATTGGCATGCTATTAGTATTTACCCGCAATAGACCTCAAGGTGAAATAAGAGACTTAGTAACCAAGAGGCGAAGAAGTAATGAATGGTAATTTAGTTTTACTTACTGCGGGTGGTACCGGTGGTCATATGTTTCCTGCTCAAGCGTTATCAGAAATATTGTTACAGAACGGTTGGAGAGTAAAGTTATCAACTGATATTAGAGGCGCTCGCTTTTTAGAAAACTTCTCACCAGATATTGACGTTAATATTTTACCTTCAGCCACGTTATTTGGTGGCGGCTTACTAAAGCGTTTTGCAGCTCCGTGGCAAATTATTAAGGGGTCTTTATCTGCAATAATAAAGTATAGGCGTGATAGGCCTTGTGTTGTCGTCGGCTTTGGCGGCTATCCAACTATTCCAGGATTAGTAGCGGCTGTAATATTAAAAATACCAATAGTTATTCAAGAACAGAATGGGGTTTTAGGACTCGTTAATAGGATATTTTCGAGTCGTGCTAAGGTCCTAGCTTGTGGGACTTGGCCAACAAAGGCGCCTGAAAAAGTCAATAAGGTTTTTACAGGAAACCCAGTAAGGTTATCAATAATGAAAAGAGCAGGCTCTCCATATATACCTCCTGGGGAATATCCAATGAGCATATTAGTCATCGGTGGAAGTCAGGGTGCAGGAATACTTTCGAAAATTGTTCCAAAGGCTTTCTCACTATTACCTGATAGTCTTTTAAATAACTTAAGAGTCTCACATCAGGCCCGGTTAGAGGATTTTTCCCATGTGAAGGCTGTGTATGCGTCCCTTGGTGTAAATGCTTATGTGAGCCCCTTTTTTGCCGATATTGAGAATAGATATTCGGAAGCACAGTTGATTATTTCTAGGGCTGGAGCCTCATCAGTCGCCGATATTTCTATTATCGGTAGGCCATCGATTCTAATCCCATTCGCTGCAGCGCTCGCAGATCATCAAACAGCTAATGCGAAGTCATTAAGTGATAATGGAGCCGCAATATTGATACTAGAAAAAAATGCTTCCCCAGAAATTATCGCTCAGGAAATGGAAAATATTTTAATGGCTCCAAAGTTAGCTCAAAGTATGGCTGATAAAGCTTTAAGTAACGGTAACCCACAGGCAATAAAAAAACTATATGATGTAGTATGCTCCGTCCATCGGAGTATAAAATGACCTCAGTTAACACTAAATTACCAGTTGGTTTGAGGGTAATTCACTTCATTGGCATTGGTGGAATTGGTATGTCTGGGATCGCTGAGGTTTTATTGAGTCTTGGATATAATATTCAAGGTTCTGATACAAAAACCAGTGAGATTACGGCACGGCTATCAAGAATTGGCGTAAAAATTTTCATTGGGCATAATAAAATTAACCTCAAAGGTGCTGAAGTGATAGTAATTTCAAGCGCTATTAAGTCTAATAATACTGAACTAAAAGAGGCGTACCTTCAATTCTTACCGGTCGTCAGTAGGGCGGAAATGCTGGCTGAATTAATGCGTTTAAAATCTAATATAGCTGTTGCTGGAACTCACGGTAAAACAACTACCACCACGATGATTTCTGCTGTTTTGGATAAAGGAGGGTTGGATCCTACTGTTATTAACGGAGGCATTATCCACGCCTATGGCTCAAATGCTAGAATGGGTCAAGGAGAGTGGATGGTTGTTGAAGCTGACGAGTCAGATGGGACGTTTACCAGACTCCCAGCGACAATAGTAGTAGTAACAAATATAGATCCGGAGCACCTAGAACACTGGGGTAATTTTGAAAACCTAAAAGAGGGTTTTTTAAGTTTTGTTACTAATATCCCTTTTTATGGAGTAGTTGTTTGCTGTATTGATAATCCCGAAGTTAGGAACTTGGTCCTTAAGATTACAAATAGAAGAGTTATTACCTATGGTTTTCACAAAGACGCTGATATTAGAGCTGTGAAACTAAACTATGAACAGGGAAACTCAACTTTTGATATAATTTTTAGGAATAAAAAAGTATTAGTACAAGGTTTCAAGTTACCTATGCCTGGAAATCATAATATTTCCAACTCCTTAGCTGCCGTTGCAGTGGCGTATCATCTCAGTGTGCCTATTAAAACAGTTCAAGAGGCTATCAAAGACTTCAAAGGTGTTAATCGACGTTTCACGGAATTAGGAGAGTTTAATGGAATAAAAATAATTGACGATTATGGCCACCACCCAGTCGAAATTTCAGCTGTCTTACAAGCAGCGCGTCAGATAGCGATTGGCAAAGTAATCGCTATCCATCAACCACATCGGTATACAAGGGTACGTGATTTATTTGATGGTTTTTGTTCATGTTTTGAAAATGCGGATTATGTTGGGATTACAGAAATTTTTTCTGCTGGAGAGACGGTTATCGATGGCATATCACAAGCTTCTCTGGTTCGTGGTATAATTGCTGCAGGTCATAAGAGAGTTCACTCCATAGTCGGCTTAGCTGATCTTAAAGATTTAATACTATCTATCGCGGAGGAGGGAGACGTGATAATTTTTTTAGGAGCAGGTTCGATAAGCAGTTGGGCGAAGAGGTTGTCCGAAATGTTAAGTGCAAAGGGAATTAGAAATTAATGAATGTCTTTATACTTAAATTACTAGAAATGTAATCCTAACATGAAAGATTAGTATCTTGATTAAGTTACCACAAGTAAAAGGTCGGATGGCGTTTAATCGTGACCTTGGAAGTTTGACTTGGTTAAAGGTTGGTGGTCCAGCAATGGCTTTCTTTCAACCATCTGATTCCTCAGACTTAAAAAATTTTTTATTAAAACTAAGTAATAGTTATAGTATATTCCCAATTGGTGTAGGTTCAAACTTGCTAGTCAGAGATGGCGGCATTAATGCAGTTGTAATACGATTAGGAGGTAAATCATTTAATTATATCGAGAAACAAAAAACATTTATCAGATGTGGGACAGGAGCACTTGACTCTCATGTAGCTGTTAAAGCGGCTGAATGGGGACTAGACCTAACCTTTCTTCGGACAATTCCAGGAACAATAGGCGGAGCCGTAGCTATGAACTCTGGATGTTATGGTTCCTACGTGGCGGATTTTTTAGTCGAGATTACTATTATTAATCGCGATGGAGTAGAGCAGGTTTTAAAATCAAATCAGATAAGATTTGGATATAGGTCATCAAACATACCGAGTGATTCTATAATAGTCGAGGCGGTTTTTGAAGCGCCGTTAGCAGACTCTAGTTTTTTAAAAACTAAAATGACTAAGCAATTATGTGCGAGAAATAAGGCTCAACCTATTTCTGAACACACAGCTGGCAGTACTTTTAGAAATCCCTCTGGAAGGTCTTCAATAGGGATAAAAGATGAAAATATGGAGAGCACCGCTTGGAAACTAATAGATTGTGCTGGCTTTCGGGGTTTTGCCTTGGGGGGTGCCAAAGTATCTGAGAAACATCCAAATTTTTTAATCAATCAAGGGAATGCGTTGTCCAAAGATTTTGAAGAATTAGGTGAGTTGATACGTAAAAAGGTTTTGCAAAATAGCGGAATAGAGTTACAGTGGGAGATAATACGGGTCGGCGTAAAATAATTACTTAAAAAAAAATTTAAGTATCTATTTTGCTACGAAAAAAATATTAGAGCCGGTTTAACGGCCAAAAAAAACGAGGCGGATATGTCGAGCAGGGCAATCCCAAGGGTTGTAGTACTTAAAGGCGGAATTTCTCTGGAAAAAGAAATTTCTCTTTTATCAGGTGCATGTTGTGCAGCAGCTCTCAGGGAAACAGATAAATACGAAGTGATAGAATTAGTTGCGGATTATTCCGTTGCAAACCAGCTTCAAATATTATCTCCAGACGTTGTTTTTAATTCCTTACACGGTCGATGGGGAGAAGACGGCTGCGTGCAAGGGGTACTGGAATGGTTGAAAATTCCATATACCCATTCTGGTGTCTTAACTTCGTCCGTATGTATGAATAAAGAAAAAACAAAATCCGCATATAATTTGGCGGGATTACCTTGCCCATCATCTATATCAAACCCTGAAGATTTAATAATATCCAAAAACCTATTAGAAAATACATATGTTATTAAGCCTATAAACGAAGGCTCCTCGTTAGGAATTCAATTCGTGACGAGAGGGTCAAATTTTCCATATTCACTGAATGAAGGTATACCAGAGAATTTCATGGTTGAAGAATTCATACCAGGTAAAGATTTAACAGTGACTGTCTTGGGTTCAGCCAAGCGCTCAAGGGCGTTAATGGTTACCGATATCGTTACTGAGGGGTGGTACGATTATGATGCAAAATATACTACAGGAGGTTCCAGTCACGTTTTACCTGCGAAAATACCTGCTCGGATTAATGAAATTTGTTTAAAATATGCTGAGACGGCACATAGAGAATTGGGATGTAGGGGTATATCGCGTACAGATTTTCGTTGGGACCATACTCAAGGAGAGGATGGAATATATCTGCTTGAAACGAACAATCAACCAGGCATGACACCTACCTCACTATCTCCTGAACAAGCTCTTTATTGTAATATTTCTTTGAGTGAGCTGTGCTCCCAATTAGTTGAGGACGCATCATGCAATCGATGAATTTTAAGGTAAATTTCAACCCTGGTAGTGACCCAGCTCCGAGTAGACTAAGTTATAAATTCCAACGTCTATGGTTGACACCAAGCTTTAGAGGGATAATTAAAGCCCTAGTCCCATTAAGTCTTCTTCTAGTTTTTATTATCTTGATTTTATCTAATGGGAAGACCTTTGATCATTTGAAAACCTACCTCGTGAAAACCGTAGACACACTAGCAGATAGACCAGAGCTATCAGTAAAATTGATTTCTATTCAAAATGTATCCAAAAGTTTAAGACAAACTATTAGGAATACAATTCCTGTTAATTTACCTGTCTCAAGTTTAGACCTTGATCTAAAAAATATTAGGGAAACTATTCAGAGTTTAGAGGCTGTTAAAAGTGCTGATGTTCGAGTAATAGCAGGCGGTATTCTAGAAATTAATGTGGTTGAAAGATTACCAAAATTTGTTTGGAGAAATCCTGATGGGCTTTTCTTGATTGATGACGAAGGCACTATTGTCAGAAAAATTCAAAATAGGGTCGAAAGGTCTGACTTGATATTTTTAACAGGAGTTGGAGCTGATACTAGCACTCACGAAATAATTGGATTTTTAAATTTAATGAACCAAATAGAAGGCAGAATCGTTGCCTTCTCTCGTATAAGTGAAGATCGCTGGAACATAATTTTGGACCAGAATCAGATGATATTATTGCCTTCGGAATCACCCGAGATGGCAATACATAAGTTTCTAATTCTTAATGACACACACGATATTCTAAATAGAAATATCAGTCGTATAGATCTTCGTAGCCAGAAAAGATTAACAGTCACAATTAAAAGTAATAAAATAAAAAAAAATTAATGACAAAGGATAAAAAAATTGAATAAAGATATATTCCAATTCCAGATTAAAATGAGATCTGCTCGACAGTCAGCGATTCAGAAAGGGCTAATTTCAGTACTAGACGTTGGTAGCTCTAAAATTACCTGTTTCACTGTAAGTTTTGATGGTCCCGATAAATTTAGGGAGACTGATGGAATTGGGTCTATGGCAGGACAATCATTTTTTAGAGTTATAGGGGTCGCTACTACTCGTTCTAGGGGAGTTAAATTTGGAGAGATCAAGAATATTAATGAAACAGAAAGAGCAATCCGGACAGTCGTTCAAGCTTCTCAGAAAATGGCTGGTCAAAGAGTGGATCACGTGATTGCATGTTTTTCCGGAGCTAGACCACGATCGTATGGTTTGGAAGGTCGAACGAATTTACCCGCTGGGTTTGTAACTGATGAAAGTATTTCGAATGCCATTTCATGCGCAGATATTCCTGATATAGGGGTTGGTCGAGAAGTAATTCACGCTCAACCAATTAATTTCTCCATTGATAATAGGTCGGGATTTATAGACCCAAGAGGTCAGGCGGGAAATTATTTATCGGTAGACATGCATATGCTGACTGTTAGCAGTATTGCCATTGAGAATCTTTTATATTGTCTTCAGCGGTGTGATCTGGAAGTTGCAGGCGTAGTTTCTAGTGCTTATAGTTCTGGTATGTCATCGTTAGTGGAGGATGAACAAGAGTTAGGTGCTGCTTGCGTTGACCTTGGTGGTGGTTCGACTGGTTTGTCGATTTTTTTGAAAAAACACATGATATATTCAGACTCAATCCGCTTAGGGGGAAATCATATAACAAACGATATTAGTCAGGGACTTCATATAGATTTCTCTACCGCGGAGAGAATAAAAACATTTTATGGAGGAATTTTAGCGACTGGCATGGATGATAAAGATGTAATCGATTTGCGTTCGAATACTGGCGATTGGGAACATGATTCAAGAAGTGTAAGTAGAGCTGATATAATTGGAATAGTCCGGCCAAGAGTAGAAGAAATATTGGAAGAAGTAAAAGAACGGCTGGATTTGGCTGGATTTGATTATTTATCATCTCAAAGAATTGTTTTAACTGGAGGTGGTAGTCAACTAGCCGGGTTAGACGGATTAGCGTCAAAAATCTTAGGTCAACAGGTTCGCTTGGGTAGACCACTCCGAATACAAGGGTTACCCCAGTCAGTTACAGGAGCTGCATTCGCGTCATGCGTAGGTGCGTCTCTCTTTGCAACTAGCCCACAGGACGAGTGGTGGGACTTTGACGCACCAATCCCTGGGTATCCGATAAAATCGATTAAACGAGTTACTAAGTGGTTTAAGGAGAATTGGTAGGACGTTTAAATTGAGGTACTAGATTTTGACTAAATTATATTGTAATCACCAATATCTTGTGTCTTAATCGGACTAAGTGTAAAAAAAAATAGAGCTTTTTGAAAAAGCCAAAATTAATTAGGCAACTACAGGTGAAAAAATGGCATTAAATCTTCGAATACCAGAGCATAAAGAGCTAAAACCCAGAATTACAGTGTTTGGTGTTGGAGGCGCCGGTGGAAACGCAGTAAATAATATGATTGAAAAAGAGTTAGATGGTGTAGAGTTTGTGATAGCTAATACAGATGCCCAAGCGCTTCATCAAGGAAGCGCAAGTACAAAAATTCAAATGGGACTCGGAGTTACGGAAGGTCTAGGAGCAGGAGCCCGACCAGAAGTTGGAGCCGCTGCGGCAGAGGAAACCATAGAAGAAATTATTGATAAACTTACTGGAGTCCATATGTGTTTTATAACAGCCGGTATGGGTGGCGGAACCGGTACAGGAGCAGCTCCGATTATTGCTCATGCCGCTAGGGAGTTGGGTGTACTAACAGTTGGTGTGGTAACCAAACCCTTTCAGTTTGAAGGCGGAAAGAGAATGAAACAGGCTGAGGATGGTATTAAGGCACTTCAAAAAGTTGTGGATACATTAATAATAATCCCTAATCAAAATTTATTTCGGTTGGCTAATGAAAGCACTACGTTTACAGAAGCATTTTCAATGGCTGATGATGTGCTTTATCAAGGTGTAAAAGGTGTAACAGATTTAATGGTAAGGCCTGGTCTAATAAATCTAGATTTTGCAGATGTTAGAGCAATAATGGACGAAATGGGTAAAGCTATGATGGGCACTGGTGAGGGAGATGGTGAAGAAAGAGCCTTGAAGGCGTCTGAAAAGGCTATTGCTAACCCATTGTTAGATGAAATCAGTTTGAGTGGAGCAAAAGGAGTTCTAATTAATATAACGGGAGGAAACGATCTTACATTATTTGAACTGGATGAGGCTGCGAATAGAATTAGAGAAGAAGTTGATCCAGACGCTAATATAATAGTCGGATCTACTCTTGATACGTCTCTAGACGGAAAAATGAGGGTTAGCGTAGTAGCTACTGGTATTGACGCGAACTACGTGGAGTTGAAAAATACAGATGATACAGAAGATAAAACTGAGGTAAAAAAAATAAATACAATTAATCAAGAGCTTAAAAATACTGATAGCGTTGAGCCTTATCTTTTCAAGGATCTAGAAAAGCCTATGAAGAGTCAGAAAAATGATGAAGAGAATGATGCTGTATTGCGACCAATTAGTGAAGAAAGTGTAGAGCCAGCGCAGCTTAACGAGAAATCTCTGAGAACAGAAGCCTCTCAAATAGAGGCAATAAACACAAGCAATTTTGAATCTGCTACTGACCAAAATGAGGATTGCTCAGTTCCTTTAGAAGAAACAAAGTCAGAAAGAAAAAGGTTTGGTATAAATTCGTTAATTAGTAGAATGACAAATAATAATGAAGATTCTTTAAATAAGCCCGAAGATCCTGAAAAAATTAATAGTATTAAAGACAGTGATTTCGATGATGAGGATAGAGTCGAGATACCAGCATTTTTAAGACGCCAAGCTAATTAAACATTTAAAGATACCCCTGTTATAATTGGGATAGTTAACTTTAGGCATTATTTATTAAGTTTATATTTATCTAAATGTTTCATTTAGTCACAAAGCGTGAATTGTTAAAAGCAACAACACTATCTATAGTGATACCTGTAAAAATAAACCCGTTGAAAGAGGTTTTAAAACACGTATTTTGGAGAAGTTAATTGCAGGCAACGTTAAAATCGAGAATAAATTTCGAGGGAATAGGGCTTCATTCTGGGAAAGTGAGTAAGCTTGTCCTACTACCAGCACCAGCTAATCACGGTATTTGGTTTAAAAGAACTGATATCCCTGGTCCGGATAATACAGTAGAAGCCATATATTACAATGTTAAGGAAAAACCGCTTTGTACACAACTAGAAAATAATTGCGGTGTTAAGGTTAGTACAGTTGAACATTTAATGGCAGCCCTGGCAGGGTGTGGAATTCAGAATATTTTGATAGAACTTACTTCTGAGGAGGTACCTATTTTAGATGGGTGTTCAGAAGCTTTTGTTGAAGCAATACTTTTAGCTGGTATAAAAAAACAAAACGCGAAACAGTACGCCGTTAAAATTATGTCGAGGATTGAAGTTAATTATGAAGAGGCCTGCGCATCGCTGTCACCGGCACAATCTTTAGAAATTGATTTTTCCATAGATTTCGAAGAAGAAGCTATTGGTCGACAAGCTAAATCACTTAATATGGCGAATGGGACATTTGTAAGAGAACTTTCTAGTAGCAGAACTTTTTGTCGTAAAGTTGACATTGATGTGATGCATTCGAGAGGTTTAGCCTTAGGTGGTAGTTATGATAATGCAATTGTATTTGATAAAGGTAATGTTTTGACTCCTGGAGGGCTGAGATACCGTGACGAAGCAGTTCGGCATAAAATGTTGGATGCTTTGGGGGATCTAACTCTAGCTGGTATGCCAATTATAGGTAGGTATGTGGGAATTCGTTCTGGTCATATGGTAACACATCGATTGTTAAAAAAACTATTCTCAAATCCAAGCTGTTTTAGAATATTAGAGTGTTCATCCGATCAGCTTAATACTTTACCTGGTTATGGAGTAACCCAATTTGATATGGGTAGTGAACATAGTTTTGTTTGATAGGTTCATACTACATTGTCAAAAAAAAGCAGACTAAACAAAATTTATAAAAATTGACATTTTTGTAGTTTCTTCTAAAACAGTTGATAAATAAAGTACTTTAATTTTGGTTGTATTTTGAGATTCATTTTACATTTCAGTTTACTAATAATTGTGACATCTATTTCGAGCTGTACAATAGTAGCCGATGATGAGAAACAATCCGTTGAAAAACCTGTTGAGAAGATATTCGAAGAAGCTCAAGCAGCGTTAAAAAATAAAAGCGCCACACAAGTAAAAAAAGGTATAGAGTTACTTGGTGAAGTAGAGCGGTTATACCCTTATTCTACTTATGCAAAAAAAGCGCTTTTAACTTTGGCTACAACTTATCACAGACAAAAAGATTTTGAAAACGCGCGTCAAAGTGCAAAAAGATATCTTGAGTTCCACCCAGCAGATAAAGAAGCCGCTTATGCTCAATATATTATAGCTTTGAGTTATTATGATGAAATCGAAGATATTGGAAGAGATCAGGGTTTGACTTTAGATGCCCTGCAGGCCCTTCGTGTCTTAACGGAGAAATACCCAAATAGTGATTATGCTCGCTCAGCCTCTTTGAAGTTTGATTTAGCTTTTGATCATCTTGCGGGTAAAGAAATGGATGTTGGACGTTATTATTTGAACAAGAGACATTATTCTTCGGCTATAAACCGATTTAGAGTTGTAATTGAAGATTTTCAGACCAGCAGTCATACACCGGAGGCACTACATCGTTTGGTTGAATGTTACCTGGCGCTCGGTCTTTATGACGAGGCACAAACGTCGGCTGCAGTGTTGGGTCATAATTTTCAGTCATCAGCTTACTATAATGAGAGTTATAACCTACTGGAGAAAAAGGGCCTAACACCGAAAGCTAAGAAGAGGAACTGGTTGGGCAGGTTATTTCAGATGGTCGTTCAAGGTGGTTAGTCAAAAAATGAAAATCTTATAGATAATCATGCTAAAAGCATTGCAAATTAAAAATATAGTTATAATAGAGCGACTGGATTTACTTTTTAGACCCGGCTTAAACGTCCTTACTGGTGAGACCGGTGCAGGTAAATCAATTCTTATTGATGCAATTAGGTTTGTTCTGGGTAAACGAATTTCTAAGAATCTATTACGTCCAGGTGCTCAACGAGGAGAGGTAACCGTTGAATTTGATATCGATAGTAACACTGAAATTTGTAAAATTATGGCTTCAGCTGGACTTGAGTTTGAAGATGAGTTTATCATTCGTCGAGTGTTGTCCTTGGACGGGAAAAAACAAGCCTTTTTAAATGATAATCGAGTTACCGTAGATTTCTTGAGAAATCTTTCCGATCACCTTATTGAATTTCATGGGGGTCATAATGAAATTGGGCTTTTAAACCAAATGAACCACTGTGAATACTTAGATAGCTTCTTAAAACTCGATACTCGCGAAATAGCTAATATTTGGCAAAAAATAAATGATACAACAGCCAAACTTAAAAAAATTGAAACTGAAATACATTCTACTTTAGCTGAAAGAGAGTTCCTTGAATACTCATTGAGTGAATTGGTTAATCTAGATATGGTAGAGGGAGAAGAAGTAACTTTGGCTGATAAAAGAAGGCTAATACGCAACGCAGAAGAAATAAAAACGGAAATTTCAAAAGTTTTACAGGATTTAAGTGGCAACGAACTTAGTGGAGTACTTTCAGGCTCTATAAAATCTTTAAATAAAGCCCAACTGAAAGAAAGTGAACAGATAACTTTTGCTAGTTTAGCCTTAGAACGTTGTTTTACCGAACTAGGCGAGGCAATAGAGAATTTAGAAGACTTTTATAAAAAAATAAAATATAGCCAAGCTGATTTGGAAGAAACAGAAGATCGGTTATTTTTGATTAGAGGTCTCGCGCGTAAACACCAAATAGATATAAGCAAGGTCCCAGTTTTAAAAGATCAGCTAGAAGCTAAGTTAGCAAACCTGACTTTCCATCAGGATACTATTGAATGTCTTAAATTAGAGATAAAAAATTTGATGACTATTTATAATGAAACAGCCAGTGAGCTATCTTACCGAAGACAAAAGGGAGCAGTAGAACTAGATAAAAAGATGGCGAAAGAATTGAAGCCTCTAAATCTTGATTATGCAAAGTTTCGAATTCAAATTACTCCAAAGGCGCCTAGTTTAGAAGGTAAAGATAATGTCAGTTTTACTGTCGCAACTAATACAGGGTCTGACTATGGCCCACTAAAGAAAATAGCTTCGGGAGGAGAGTTGTCTAGATTTACTTTGGCGATGAAGGTATGTCTTTCACAAAAAAATGTGAAACCTATACTTGTTTTTGATGAAATTGATAATGGGGTTGGTGGAAAAACCGCAAACGCAATAGGGAGACGGTTGTCGGCGATTTCAAAAAATGAACAAATATTTGCGATAACCCATTCTCCGCAAGTTGCTGCATTAGCTGACACTCATTTTAAAGTTCAAAAAAGTATTTTAAATAAAGAGACTTTCTCAACTGTCTTACAAATTACCCATGATGATAGGATAGAAGAAATAGCTAGAATGTTATCGGGTAATTCATTGACCGAAGAAGCTCGTGAGATGGCTAAAGTTTTGATCGCTGATTAAAGGTTTTAAACCTGTATTACATTAGTTCCTTATAAACATTTTTCCTGGATTTAATATATTTTTTGGGTCTAAGCTTCGTTTTATTGTATGCATTGTGTCCCAAGCGGGTCCGTGCTCCTGAGCCATATATGGGATTTTACCGATGCCTATTCCATGTTCACCCGTGACAGTTCCACCAAGATCAAGAGCCCGCTGTGTCATAGCATTAGATAGTATTTTAGCCTGATTGAGATCATCTGGATTTTTTGGGTCAACTAGTAAAATCGCATGGAAGTTGCCGTCCCCCAAGTGCCCAACTATCGGGCCTGAGATGTTACTTGCTTCAATGTCGTTAATTGTGTCTTGAAGAGCTTTTGCCAAATTTGAAATTGGGACACAAACATCAGTAACTAATGCTGTTGCACCTGGCTGAGATTCCAGTATCGAATAGTAGGCATCGTGCCTTATTTGCCATAATTGATTTCGATCTTCTGGTTTTGTTGACCACTTAAAATCTGATCCACCAAAGTCAGTTACTAATTCACCAAAGCGAGTGGATTGTTCTTTACATTCGATTTCAGAGCCATGAAATTCCACTAATAGATGTGGTAATTCTGGCATATTCATTCCAGAATATTTGTTAAATGTTTTAGAGGTTGCTGCATCCACAAGCTCAATCCGAGCCATCGGAATCCCCATTTGGATGGTACCTATTACCGTTTCTACTGCTGACTGAACATTTGAAAATGAACAGATTGCTGCAGATATCGACTCTGGTTGACCCACCAATCTTAATGTCAATTCAGTTATTAATCCTAAAGTGCCTTCTGCTCCTATAAAAAGATGTGTCAAATCATATCCGGACGATGATTTTCGCGCTCGAGAACCTGTACTGATTAATTGACCGTCCGCCAAAGCGACTTTGAGCGCTAAAACGTTGTCTGCCATAGTACCATACTTGACAGCTGTGGTGCCACTGGCTCGAGTCGAGGCCATCCCACCAATTGAAGCATCTGCACCGGGGTCGACTGAAAACATTAATCCGGTATGCCTAAGTTCTTCGTTAAGTTGCTTCCTCGTTATACCTGGTTGTACCACTACATCCATATCTTCAGTATTAACCGATAAAACTGCATTCATTTTTGAGAAATCTACTGTTATCCCTCCATGAATAGCTAAACTGTGACCCTCCAGCGATGTTCCTGTACCCCACGGAATAATAGGACAATTATTTTGCGAACATATATTTATAACTTTAATTATATCGTCAGCACTTTCAGGATATATTACTGCGTCTGGGGGTGAGTGAGGAAAATATGCCTCTGACCTACCATGAATATCTATATCCGACTTGGAGGTTGTAACTTTTTCCCCTAATAATTCTTTAAGAGTTTTTACAGCAAGAGTATTATTCATAATATTGACCTAAAACTTTAAATTATTCATGGTATTCTATTTATAATATAGGTTAATTGAAAGTAACAAGGAAAACAAATGG
>JBMYRX010000049.1:0-14164 GCA_049602715.1 Paracoccaceae bacterium
TTTTATTAAAGCTTGAAGATCTTCCTTTTTAAGTTTTAGTAATTTAACCTCCTCGACCGAGATAATTGATGCATTTCTAGGTTCATTTTTCAATAAACCACGCTCTCCAAAGAAATCTCCTGGGCCAAGTATTATGGGGTCCTCAAGTTCCACTTTGACCGATCCAAATTCGATCAGAAACATCGCATCTGCTTTATCACCTTTTTCAATAATTGTTTTTCCAGCAGATAATAAAATAGCTTCAAGTTTTGAATTAATTTTGCCTATAGCACCAACTGGTAATTGTTCAAAGAGGGGAATTTTAGAAAGAGTTTCAAGTGATATTAAAAAATTCCGCTTTTGTATCTCCTCATAATAGGTGGATGCTAGAATAGCGACTGGTAATGCAAAAATACCAATACCTAAAAACATGGTCAAAGAGGCGAGTAACTTTCCCAACCCAGTAGTCGGCGTTATGTCTCCATAACCTACGGTTGTTAAAGTTGTAATTCCGAACCACATCGATGAGAGTATGCTACCAAATGCTTCTGGATAGACGTCTTTTTCCAAAAAATGTATCAAGGTTGAGAAAATTAATAATACAGAGAAAACCATTATCTGTGAGCCCAAAAGTGCATAACGCTGCCGGTAGACTGTTTTTATCAGAATGTTTGACGGTAATAAAACCTCATGGTTGCTAAAGGCAGAATACGCTCGGAAAAGCCGAAGCATCCTTAGATCTAAAATTCCAATTAGGTAATAGTTTACCAGAACAGCAGTATCCACAATGGTTAATAAAGTTAATTTGCGTTCAATATATAATCTTAAAAGTAATTCAATTATAAATAGAAACATAGAAATTTTATAAAAAACGTCAAAGAAAGTTGAAGTAAAAAATATGTCTCCAGACGAAAAAACTTGATGACCAAGGTTCAGTATTATTAGAAAGCCAAAAAATGGTCTTAGATATTTATTAAATATTTTGGCGTTTTTATTCATTTATGCCTCGGGAGATAATAAAGATTTTTTCATCCAAAAAAGTCTTGAAGCTCATCGATAAAAAAATCAATATCCTCTGAGCCGTAACCTAAATGCGTTACAAGCCTTATTTTGTGTTGGCCTGGCCCAATTATAATGCCTTTTTGAAGTAGATGGCTCCTCAACTTATCAGCAATATCATCTTTAATATCAAAAAATACCATATTTGTTTCCACTGTTGAAAGATCAACACTAAGTTGTTCGAAGTTATTTATTCGATTTGCTAAGAGGAGCGCATTTTCATGATCAATTCTCATTCTTTCAATATTGTTTTCTAAAGCATAGAGGCCTGCAGCCGCCATAACACCGACTTGTCGCATAGCGCCACCTAGGAGTTTTCGTGTCCTATGCGCCCGTTTAATAAAAACTTCTGAACCTGCTAGGATAGTACCCATCGGCGCGCCAAGACCTTTCGATAAGCATAAAGATACTGTATCTACATTCTTAAGCATATCTGAAAGGTTTACGCCTTGTTTAACAACAGCATTCATCAGTCGTGCGCCATCAAGGTGTGTGACAAGGCCTTTATCTTTTCCTAGTAATGCAAGCGAATCGATTTCTTCGGCACTCTGCGTCATTCCATCATGAGTATTTTCCAGGCACAACATTTTTGAAACTGGATAGTGAGCATCGTCGGGCTTGATTTTTTTTATTATATCACTGGATTTAATGCTTCCATTTTTAGTATGTGGAACTGTTGCAAACATTATACCTCCTAATGCAGATGCTCCCCCGGCCTCAGAGTCGAAAACGTGATAATGCTCTCCTGTTATTATTTCTTCACCGCGTTGGCATTGGGTTAGCATTGCACAGAGGTTCGATTGAGTCCCACTCGACAAAAATAAGGATGCCTCTTTGCCTAATAACTTAGCAGCAAATTGCTGTAGTTCGTTTGCCGTTGGATCATCGCCATAAACATCATCTCCTAATGGAGCAGACACCATTGCGTCTAACATTCCTCTGGTTGGTTGAGTAACCGTGTCACTCCTCATATCTAATCTCGCGTGATTATTTACTTTAAACATATTCTGATAATCCATTGAACACCCTTTGTATCAGATTTTCTAAGACGTAAAAAAAATTTACTATTGTCATAATATTAGTCTTTTAAATTTGTACAATATATCAATGTGACATGTCACTTAAAAAAACATTTCTTATTTTTTTGATAACTCGTTATATGCTTTTGGGGGTAATGAAAATTGTTGTAACTTGAATAAATTAGTGTCATGATTTGATCCTAATTTATGTGAGACCTATTATATAAAGTTAGGGGAAAAGCCATATGGAAAGAAAATTAAGTACTATATTGGCGTTAGATGTAGTAGGTTTCAGTAAACTAATGGCTACCGATGAAGATATGACATTAGCTGTTTTGAAGCAAAGACGAGAACTTATTGACTTGATAATTGTTGAACACGGTGGTCGAATGTTTGGTAGCGCTGGGGATAGCGTAATTGCTGAATTCTCAAGCCCCGTTAAGGCAACAGAGTGTGCTGTAAAAATCCAATCTAAGATGCAAGCCATAAATGAGAATATCCCAGAAAATCAGAAAATGAGATTTAGAGTAGGGGTTAACATTGGTGACGTAATGATTGCAGATGATAATCTTTATGGAGATGCAATAAATGTTGCGGCGAGATTAGAGGCTAAGGCTGAGCCGGAAGGAATATGTATATCAAAGTCAGTTTTTGATATGGTTAGCGAAAAAGTAAAAGCTTCATTTGAAAACGCAGGGAAGTTAGAGTTAAAAAATATAGAGGTACCCGTCGAAGCGTATTTTGTTATTCAAAGCAAAGGTGCTGCTCGCTTTATGCAACATACAGAAGCACCAACAATTAAATTGGACAAAGCTGAAGCAGGATCCTTGGCGGTGACCATGTTTAAGAGTCTTAGTAGTGATGAAGAACAAGGTTATTTCTGTGAAGGATTTTCGGAAGATCTCGTGTCTGCACTATCAAGATATAATAAGCTTTTTGTTGTGTCGAGTGCTGCTAGTTTCGCCTATAGAGAAAAGTCTAAATCTCCCAAGGAAATTGGAAATGAATTAGGTGTAAGATATATACTAGAGGGTAGCGTTAGAAAACTTGGGCCTAGAATGCGAATTAGCGCAAGCTTAATATCAGCTGAAAAAGAGAACACATTGTGGTCCAATAATTTTGATACGACAATGGATGAAATCTTTGATATTCAAGATGAATTAGTTGAAACAATAGTTGCTACGTTAGTCGGTAGGGTGGAAGCCGAAGATGAAAAACAATTGAGTCTTGTCAGACCCGAAAACCTTGAGGCTTATGATCTTGTTTTACAAGGATTGGTTCATCATAGACGAAGTGGTATTACTAAGGAAAATGCACAATTAGCTCATGATCATTTTGCGAAAGCTGTAGAATTAGATCCAAACTACGCCAGAGCTCATGCTTGGAAGGCATGCTCGTTGTCAAATTTAGCATCTTGGAATGCTAACGAAATGGAATTTGATTGGTTTTCTGAATGTGACGCGTCTGTTTCAAAGGCTTTAGAAATAGATAGTAATGATCCGGAAGCACATAGAATTATGGGCTCTATAAAATTGTCACAGCGAGATTTTCAATCAGCGAGGTATCATCATGATAAAGCAAAAAGTTTGTGCCCTAGTGATTACTATATAAGTGCGAAATGTGCAGAGGCATATACTTATATGGGAGAACCAGAAGAAGCACATCAAGAAATTAAAAGAGCTATGCGCCTAAACCCATTTTGTCCAGATATTGTCTTTGAAGATGAAGGAGTGATTAATTTTTGGTTAGGAAATCATGATGAGGCATTAGAAAGTTTTAACAAGCTTAAATCACCTACTGTGAAAAGCCTTTTTTATTCTGCCGCTGCCCAGGCTAAGTTAGATAATGAACTAAAAGCAAAAGAGTCGCTGTCGCAAGCTTACACCCAATCAGGCTTGTCACTAGATCAATTTTTGGAAACTCAGAAATATAAAAAACAGGAACAGATTGACGAGTTACGAGTTACCATCTCTTCAATATAGTATTTTAAGAAAATTAAGTGCGTTTAAACCAACAATACAGGAACTCCTGAGTGGTCTTAAATGGAGTATGATGTTCCTCTATTTTACTCCCTACAAGCTTAAAGTTATAGCCAAGTTCTTTCGAGAGTTTTGTAACATTATATCGTTCTACGGTTAATCCACTACATTTTAGAGGACCTTCATCGCTAAAAGTAGCAATTAAAACGTGCCCACCTTTTTTAATAGATTTAGATAGTAACTCTGTATACCTTTGCCTACTTTCAGCTTTAGTTAAAAAGTGGAAAACTGCTCTATCATGCCAAAAGTCAAATTGTTCATCTAAAAAACTATATTCAGTAATATCACCAGTATGCCATTTTATTTTATGAGAATGCTCTACGAGGCGGTTTTTTAAAAAGCTTACAGCAGAAGTTGATATATCTATCAGGCTAAGGTCCAAGTGACCTTGTAAAATCAAGTCATCTAAAAGAGTTGACTCACCACCACCAATATCGATGAGAGACTTTGTTTTGTCTGGTTTTAGTTCATTAATTATAGAGAGTGAGGTTTTTAGGTGGGGTGTATACCAACTCACAGAGTCGAAGTTCTTAGTTTGGTAGACTCTTTCCCAGTGTGTCGCGTCAGAGCCCATAGTACCTCCAAATAAAACTCTAATAAGATATTGTATAAATTAACCTTATTATAAATTATAGTTAAATAACGAGTGTTTCATAGCTTTAATTAGTGACGGTAATTTGCTCTGATTTTCTATCAAGTAGCTTTCTGACTACTAAAATGAGGTCAAAACATAAGTAAAGCTTTAGAAAATAATATCAAACTAACAAATATTAAAGATTTTGTAACACTCGAGACTTTTTTAATGTTCCAAGCTCGTCTGCTTTCATAACTAGTGATACGAATTCCTCATTGGTTACCATTCTATCTAGAGTTTCACCCCAATGATCGAGTGATTTAAATCGATAAATTACACGCATCATTTCATGATCTGACCCATGAATTATATTTCCTAACGCAAGACTTACGTCATGTGAACGCATCAATTTATCTAATTGTGGACACAAGGCCATTACAGACGCCATATTCGAGCGTGGCATATGGTAATCTCTATGGACAGATATTGGAGCGGGTGTAGTTGCAGGTGATCCGTATGTTAAGCGTCCAATCCAAGGTCCATTCATGTTTGCCGCTTGATCTGATTGAGCTTTTCTCATCAGTTTAATCATAGCAGGATCGCTAGAAAATGCTTGAAATGCTTTTGCTCCTGCTGAGAAATTTGGATATGCAGCGTAAATATCAAAATCGTTAACTCTATCTCCTATGATTACTTTGGTTGCCCAAGCATTTGCTCCGTGACTTCTCATAATCTCAACGCCTTCGTGTACTCTAGACTGAGCCTCTTGCGAGCGTCCCGGTAAAGGACTGACTTCTCGTACGGACATTATAGTCATTTTAAACTCCTCTATTATTAAACAACAAATGATCTTGTCTAAACACTATTATACAGTTTTACTTTTAAAGATATAAAAAAGATTAACTTTTAATATTGTTTATTTTATCAAAAAACATTTCAGCCTTTTCAGGCTTATTTGCAAAAATATGACAATATTATATATTTTTTGTACCTTTTGGTAAAAAAAAGTGATTATTTGTGTTTTTTTAAAAAAAATATGATATAATTTTACCAATAGGTAAAAACAGCAGGAATAATAAAATGTTAACCCCTAATTCAAGAGGTAGACCTAGGAAAGCTTCAAAGGATGACTTGTCTACTAGAGCTATGAAAATTTATGGTGAATATGGTATTTCAAATATTTCGTTTAATGAGGTATGTAGAAAACTCAATATCGCTAAACCTAGTATTTATAGAACGTTTGGTAACGAAGACGGATTAGTCGCGGCTACTCTTGAGAATTACGCTGCAGAGGTAATTCCAAGTATGCTGGCAATTATAAAAAATAATCACGATTTTCCGGTACAGCTTAATGAGCTGCAGGATTTGATTTTGGCTGTTACAGAAGCGAATAGGGAGGGTTGCCTTTTACTGCAAGCCAGACGTCAAAAAGGAAACCTTGGTGAAAAGGCTAAAACTCTACTGTCATCTATAGATAAGAAGTTCTCAGCGAATGTTATGGTTTGGCTCGAGGAATCCAAAAAGAGAGGACATGTCAAAAAGAATATAAAGGCTTCGAGTGGTGCTCAATTGATACTATCTCAAATTGGATTTGCCCAGTATAGTTTATCTATTGGTTTGTCAGTTAAAGAGACTCGTGAAGTGATGGCCTTATCGCTTTCGTCATTATTGCATTAATATCAATTTTGTTTGCTGATCAAAAAGGATTTATCAGTGTTTCGGAGAAAGAATAAAATCAGTAATCGAGAAGAATTTTTTGTTGATGAAAAAAGTTTAAGGTCATTATCTGAAGCGTCAGGCTCTGAAAGTAATAAGAGTTATTGGAAAGCAAAAAGATCTGGCCATGCATACCTCACCAAGCCAGATTCTTATAAAATAGAATATCCAAAATTTTCAACAATTTTAAATCAGAAATTTTTTGAATTCATGGCTGAGCAGTTTGATTTAAACCATAATGATAATCATGGATATGACCATTGGCTTAGAGTGTTATTAAATGGACGAATATTATGTGAACAAAATTCTGCGAATATAAAAGTCGTAGAACTTTTTGCTTTATTACACGATAGTAAGCGAACCTCTGAAGATGGTGATTCTGATCATGGTGAGAGAGCGGCCATTTTCGCGGAGAGTTTGCGGGATACTTGGTTTAGTATTACTGATCAAGAAATGCGTCTTTTGCAGGATGCATGTATTCTTCATTCAGAGGGTCTTAAGGATAAAGATGTTACTTTACAAACCTGCTGGGACGCTGATCGTTTAGATCATTTCCGGTTTGAAGAAGAAGTTAATTTCGCTTTATTAAGCGATGAGTTAAAAAGGCAGGATGAAATAATTTTTGATGCTCGAGATCGATCAATTAATAGGGTTTTTACTTAATATTTTGTGGTGAGTCCATTTTTTAAGTCTATGCTGCGTTTGGCTTTACTCCGTAAGCTAGGTTTACCAAATCCACCACCACCAGGAGTTATTAGACTTATCATTTGTCCTTTGGAAATCTCATAGTTGCCTTTATCCTCTATTATAGAACCATCGCTAACCATTACTTTGCCTTTCCCACCTTTTTTCCCTCCAGATCGCCCTGCAGGGCCTTGTCTAGTTCTCTCAAAGGCTGCCGCTGAAAGAATGTAAGGTTCATCAGTTAAGGTTCCTATAACTATTTCTTGCCCCAAACCGCCTCTAAACTCGCCCTTACCACCACTATCAGGCTGAAATTCTTTTTTATGATAAATGACAGGTGCAGCTGCTTCTGCAATTTCTACTGAGACGGCGCCGACACCAGATGGAAAAGCTGTTGTTGATAAACCGTCAGAAGTAGGACGGGCGCCCATTCCTCCAAGAGCTACGTTTAGAGAACTAAAGTTTGTTTTCCCACTACCTGTAAGAGAGATTGTCCAAAGAGCTCCAGAGCTTTCAGATAAGATTTGTCCTGGTAACGCTTTTGATAAACAGCCCAAGACTAAATCTGGGAGTGCTTGCCCTATCACATGCCTAGCAGTAACAGGACTAGGTTTCTCTGCACTTACAACTAAGCCCGATTGTGAGATTACTTGTATTCTAGATAACGAAGCAGCGTTATTAGGTACCTCTGGGCAAATGGCAGCTTTAATACCGTATGAGGCATAAGCTATAGAATAATTGAGAGGACAATTAATTCCTCTACTAACCGCTTTTGAAGATTCAGATAAATCCACAACGATTGTTTTTTTCTTTATTTCCATTCTTGCTTTTATCGTTATCGGTTTATCAAACCCATCGAGGTTCAAGGTATTTATGTAAATTCCCTGCGGCAGTTTCCCTATACTATTTTCCATAGCAAACTTAGATCGCTCGTATATAAATTTCGTTACTTCATCTAAATTGGATAATTGAAATTTGGCTAGTAGAGTTTCTAACCTTTCCACACCGGCGTCATTACAACTCATCAATGATAAAATATCACCTCTGGCTTCTTGAGGTACCCGTGAGTTTGCACTTATAATAGAAAGTAATTGTTCTTGAATTTCAAATTCTTTTCGTAAACAAGAAACTGGAATTAAAGTTCCTTCTTCGTAAATGCTTTTTGCTTCCGCTGACCATCCCAGGCCTCCAACGTCTGTAATATGACAGGTCGAAGCAAAGTAGTTAATAATCTCTTCATCTTTAAATACGGGGGTTACCACTATGAAATCAAATATGTGACCGGCACCAATCCAAGGATCATTTGTGATTAAAACATCGCCCCTTTTGAGCGTGCTTGATGAAAGGTTTGAAAATATTTCGCTTAATGACTTGGCCATTGTATTAACATGGCCAGGGGTACCTGTTACGGCTTGTGCGATCATATTAAATTCTTTGTCGAATACACCCGCGGATAAATCTCCAGCCTCCCGTACGATTGGACCAAATGCTGCTTTAAGCAAGGCATTGGCTTGCTCCTCGCAGACAGAGATTAAGCTATTCCAGATAATGTTCATATTCACTATGTGTTTATCATTATGTTTCAAATTCGAGCCCTCAATTAACTCTGGTTAAAATTAAATGATGGTGTGAGTTCTTAAATACATTCCAGTTTTTTGGTATGACAGTGGTAGTTTGTTGTTCACAAATAACGCATGGACCTTGATAAACAAAATTCTCTGGTAGTTGCTCTCGATTAAAAACTGCATAGGATAAAAAGCTTTCAGATTTATTGTCATACACCGGTATATTTTGAGAAGAAGACCCGGCATTATGTTCTGATAAGCTTATATTTGGAGAATATGTTTTTAAGTTATTAATCGCGATATTTGAACTTTTTCCTAAAACTACTATTGAAACAAGTTCGATTTTATTTTCTGGCATGGAGAAACCGAATTTCTCACGGTACCTTTCTATAAAGCATTGTACGAGTTGGTTGATCTGATCATTGTTTTCAAGATTATTAGAAAGTGGAAGTGAGAATTCATGCCCTTGCCCTTGATATCGAAGTTCGGCGTTTATATTGAATTCAATCGTATCTAATTTTGCGCCGACAGTGATCAAAATTTTGTTTATTTTTTTCTTCGTTTTATCAATAAATTTCTTGATTTCATCAACTTTCAAATCATTTAGATTTTTGGAAAAACTTTGAGCTATTTCATAGCTGATCGGGGCAAATAAAAAACCTAATGCAGACCCAACACCAGCGAGATGGGGAATAATAACTTTATCAATATCAAGCTTTTCTGCAATTCCTACTGCGTGAATCGGACCACCACCTCCAGATGCAACAAGGCAAAAATCCCTAATGTTTTTACCTAGTTCTATTCCATGAATTCTGGCAGCATTGGCCATTAGCTCCTCACCAATTTCAACGATACCTGATGCGGCTCCAGAAATTGATTTAAACCCTAATGGTGTAACAACGTCTTTAATAATTGCTAGCTTCGATTTATGCTCTGAAAGAGCGATACTTCCACCTGCGAAAGTTTCTTTGGATATTCTACCTAGGAGTAAGTTGGCATCAGTGACAGTAGGGTTTGTTCCTCCCATATTATAGCATGCGGGCCCTGGCTTCGAACTAGCGCTCTCTGGTCCTACAGTCAACCTACCTAAACTATCTTGCCTTGCTATTGAACCACCACCAGCACCAATTTCTACTAGATCCATAGCAGGGATTCTTAGTGGAAGTCCGCTCCCACTTTTATTTTTCCAAGCACGTGCGACTTCAAACCTTCTTGTTATCACTGGTTCACCTCTGTCTAGATAACAAATCTTCGCTGTGGTCCCTCCAATATCGAGTGCTATGGAATTCTCCTCCTTTAATTCGTTTGAAATTTTGTTTGCTAAGATAATACCTCCAGCAGGACCTGACTCGACTAGACGTATCGGAATTCTTTTTGCGTGATCGATACTCGTCAATCCACCACTTGAAGATAGAAGAAGGAAGCTTCCTTTAAAGCCGTCTTTGTTAAGTTTATGGTTAAATGAGTCTATGTAGTTACTCATAAGAGGTCTTACATATGCATTGGCTACGGTAGTTGAAAACCTTTCAAACTCTCTAGCTTCAGGAGATATATCCGAACTAATGCATACGGTAACTTTGGATGGAAGGTTTTTCCTTAAAAACTTTGCAACATATTGCTCATTTTTGGGGTTGGCATAGGAGTGCAGGAAAGCTACTGCAACTGCCTCTATATCGTTTATAACACATTCTTTCAGAACTTTATTTAATTCATTTATATTAGGTTTTTTTAGTATTTTACCATCAACCAGAATCCTTTCATTCAGACCAAACCTGAGATTCCTCGATACTAATGGCTCGGGGAGTTGTATGTTAAGGTCATATTGATCAAAGCGCTTCTCATACCTCATTTCCAAAACGTCTCTAAAACCTTTTGTAGTAACCAATGCGGTTTTCGCACCTTTACGTTCAATAAGAGCATTCGCGGCAATGGTTGTGCCGTGGATTATAGTGTCAATTTCAGAAAGCTTCGCCTTGCAAGAATTTAGCAAAGTGTGAATACCTTCAAGTGCAGCAGTTTCAGGGTTATTGGGAGTAGTTAATATTTTTTTTGAAAAAACTTCTCCAGATTTTTCAAAAACTAAATCGGTAAATGTTCCTCCAATATCAATACCGATTCTATTCATCAGTCTCAAACTCTGTTTCATCTAGGAAACGATCTAACACATTTTGGGTTACTTTGGATACAGAGTTATCTGTACCAGCCCATAGTAGCGATGTTGCCCAAGCAATACTGCCCGTAGACCAAACTGCCCCACCGTTGGGAATCGTAAAAAATACCATATCTGCTCGAACTCTGCCATTTTGAACACCATCTAGAGCCCTAGTAGTGGTTATAAACTCTTCTCCGGTAAGAAGACCACCAGCACCAACATACTCAGACGTAGCTACTACAATTGAATTCTCGGGAGAACCTAAATCTCGGTCCCACCGATCAATTTCAAGTCCTACGCAACCACCACCACGATAACCAAAATCACCAATTATATCGGTGTTTAAATCTTTAAAAATGAAATCGGTTTCTTTACTGTATGAGGCCGTGCTACGTCGGAACCATGTTGATTTCACAAAAAGAGTTGAACTAAATCCATTCCCTACCAAGGATTGAGGTGCTCTGCCATATGTTCTCCAAAGACCGCCAGGTTCTCCCGTGAAACTAAGATGGTGTTCTCCGGGCTCACCCTCCCAAGTTCTAACTCCTGATACGCCTCTGCGATGTTCCATAACGCCAGGGTAATGGTCAGAAAAAGCGATCCTCCAATAAAATCCATTACCCCCAAGATACATATGCCTTCCACCATTATTTTGATATTTTGATAACGCATCCCACATTTGTGTTGAGTAGTACTCAGGATGGGATGCAGTAATAACGACACTATAATTTTTCAACACATCATACCCAAAGTTATGTAAATCGTCATCAGTAACAACTTCATAATCATAGCCTTTCTTCTCAAGCCATTTAATAATGTGGGTGTCATTAATATAGTTGAAGGTATAAAGACCTGGTCGATTATTGAGAATGGGACGACGGTCGCTTACATAAACCACTCCAGACTCATCTGAATGAGTATCATAATTTGATAAGCCGAGCTCCCGATGCTTGTTTAGGTATAACTCGTCTTCACTCAGAGAAATGGGTGCTTCAAATAGATTCTCGGTATTGTGAGAGTCAAATTTAACATGGGTATTTGCATAAGCTTTATAAGTTGCGGTAGGAGCTAGAAATAAGATTTTTTTATTAGATTTTTTTAATCTTTGAGTTACAAAAAATGGTATATCACTTAATATACCTTTAGTTCTAACGCGCGCTATATAGTAACCTGACTGTGTATTTTTAGGTGGTGAAATTTTAAGATTTGTTTTCCATTTACAATCTGTTATGTCGTCGTCATGAAAATGTATTGCCCCATAAAGGTCTGGGTTCTCTGTCCAGCTGTCTACAGACCCATTCCAGTTATAACCAGTTGCTCCACGTAACGGGCAATTTATAAGCTCAATATCAAATCTATTTCCCTGATTACTAACTACTGAAGGTTTATTGATATCCTTGGAAAAATCCCAGGATATTGTTGCCGCAGGATCGTTATCCATAACGATAACAGGCGCTTCAATTTTTCCATTGAAGTGGTCGCAAGTAAAATTTTGTTCTTTGTTTAATCTTTTGAATTTCGCACCAAATATCATTGGTGTTTTAAAAATTAATGACTTCGTAGAACTTATCACAGATGTCGAATTGGAGGATGACAAATGGCCTGTGATAGGTTTTAACATTTGCATTTCGATAGAAATAGCTTTTGTTGTTATATCAACTGTCCCTCTAATAAAATACCAATTGCGTAGCAACAAAGGTTGGTTAATACATACTTCAGAATCGTCGAAACAGAAGGTTAAAATATTGTTAGGGTTTATAACTAGATTTAACTCACCCCAGTTGAAAATACTTTGCGTGTTGTCTGACGATTTGGTTGGCCAAATATACATCTCGATAGATATTTGGCTTTCAGGTGTTGGAAATAACGAAGTTTCCACGATACCATAGGAACCTAAGTTAATATCCTGTTTTGATACATTTACGCGTTTTTGTGCCCCCCATTTTTGAAGCTCAAACCGTTGTCCTGGACCGTTTGGATCAATATCTGCGCATATAATACGCATAATTTCGACAGAGCATATTTTGGATGAGTTACTTGATAGCTTTAAATCAGTCGATTCCTCTGTTGAAATTTCGAGAGGCTGGCAGTACCCAACTATTCCTGTGCTACTTTCCATTACTCAGAACCTTCTACGGTTACTGGAATGCCGGTTAATTCGTACCATCTTCGTTTAAAAATATCCCATTCTGCTTCAGCAATAGAATTATATGTTATGCCCTTTACTGGAGTCGGCGCTACTCCTCGTTTGCCGCTTAATCTTGCCAAACCAAACACCTTAAATGGTACAATAATGATTAACACAAACCGACCTTCGAGAGGAGTAGTGCGCATTTTGTCTAATATCTTTTGCAACTCATTACTAAATGGACCACGTAAGTTATCGTGATACTCCATTGCTAAATCCATACGCGATCCATCTATTTGATAAATAGAGCTTTCAGGATCATAAAGTAACATAGTTTTTTCCTATTGATTGGTAGACTTATTTTATTCTAAAATATATAAAAAATATATTAAAATCATTCAAGGATGAAGTGATTGCAGATCAGTGAAAAGATAAAAAATATTAGAGTCTCGGGTACGATAAAGATGGCTGATTTAGCTAGGGAGTTACAACAAGAGGGTAATGATATCATTGAGTTGAGTGAAGGAGAGCCCGATTTTGATACACCAGGTTTTGTAATAGAATCCTCTTTTCAGGCGGCCCAAAATGGTCAAACCCGCTATACAGCGGTGTCTGGTACTTTAGAGTTAAGGGAAGCTATAGCAAAAAAATTTTTAAAAAATAAAATTAAATATACTGTAGATGAAATTATAGTAGGGTCCGGAGCAAAACAGTTAATTTTTAACGCTTTATTTTCTACTATAAACCCAGGCGATGAAGTCATTATTCCCGCCCCTTACTGGGTAAGCTATCCAGATATTGTAAAACTCTCAGATGGTGTTCCCGTATTTATTGAGTGTAAAGAAGGGAATGATTTTAAAATTACCGATGAACAACTCAGAGAAAGTTTGACCAGCAAAAGTCGCTGGCTCATACTTAATTCACCTGGAAACCCCACTGGCGCAGTCTATTCTTCAGATGAGCTTTTAGCTTTGGCAGAAATCATTAGATTATTTCCAAACCTTTCCGTTATATGCGATGATATTTACGAGTCTATAACTTTTGATAATCATAATTTTGTAACACTAGTTGAAGTTGCACCTGATTTAAAGGAACGTGTTCTGACTGTTAATGGTGTATCAAAATCATATGCTATGACCGGGTGGAGAATAGGGTATGCTGGTGGCCCGCTTGATCTAATTGATGCGATGAAAAAGCTACAAGGTCAGTCAACAACTAATGCATCTTCTATAGGTCAAGCTGCGGCTCT